>MWDT01000372.1 GCA_002070825.1 Verrucomicrobia bacterium ADurb.Bin122 | reverse complement strand
GGGAAGACGGTCGAAGGGCCGCCCAACGGTGCGAGTGTCGTGGCCAGTTGTCGCGCAGACTTCCAGTCTGCTCAGAAACGCGGATCGGGGACCTGCGCGACTTCGCAGCCCCCGATCACCGCCGCCGATCAGCGCAGCGGCACCGTGATTTTCTGGCCGGTAGGCAGCGCGATCATGAGCGAGGCGGCCTCGTTTTCGATCACGAGCGTTTCGTAATCTTCGCCAGCGACCGCGACAGGCTTCTCGGTACCGGCAGCGAACAGCTCGCCCGCCACCACCAGTTTCTCATCCCGGTGCTTTTTGAAGTAGCTGGCGGCCGCCTTGGCCAGTTTCCGGAGATTCGCCTGGATCACGTCGGCCTGGGCCGCGGGCAGCTCGGCCTCGTACACCACCGGGCCCACGCCGGGCGCCTCGATGGACACAACCGCGCTGTTCCGGTTGAGCCGCACGCTGCGGTAGTTCTCGCCCGCCACGGCAGGCAACTCGGGGCGCTCGCACTCCTCGCCGAAAAGCTCGTAGCCACTCACGTAGCTCTCGTCAGGATGCGCGGCGAGATACGCGCTCGCCGCGGCATAAAACGTGGCGAGATTCCCGCGAATGGCGGCCGCCTGCTGCACGCGGCGCTTGAGCAATGTCCAGCGAATGCCGGGCACGCGCTGGTAGGTCACCGTGTTGCCACCCGGAGTGCGCACCGAGATTTCCGTGGCCGTGCGCTCGATGGAAAAGTCGTCGTACTGCTCGCCGATCACGGACTCCGGCGTGCTGGTGAGCGAACCGCCGGCCTCGGTGGCCTCGTAGGAAGACATGCTGGTTGCCTCGGGATGCGCCGAGAAATGGAGCACCGCGGCCTCGTCGTAGAGTGCGAGGTTCGCCTCGATCCGCTTACGCTCGTCGGCGGTCAGCGGGCGGCCGTAAATGGCGCTGGCGCCGTTGGGCGCGGTCAGATCGATGCTGTCGCGATCGCGCCGCACCGTGATAGCCGAGTACTCTTCGCCCGCCACCGGGGCGAGCTGCGCCAGCTCCGGCGCGGTTTCCAACAGCTGCGCAAAAGCTACTTCGTCGGCATCGGCGTGGGCCGCAAAATAGGCCGTGGAGGCGGCGGAGACCTTCGCGAGATTGTCGCGTATCGCGGCCTCCTCGCGGTTGATCGACGCCTGCCACTGAAGTCCGGCGACATACGCCGGGAGCGACACGCGGAGGATGTTGCCGGCGAGATCGGGTGTGGCCAGGCCGAGCACCGGCAGCAGCTCGCGAAGCGACTCCGGCCCGAGCGACTGCACCAGCACGCCCTCGGGCAGGTTGCTCGTCACGGAGACGGCGGGGGCGTCGATCTTGGCGAAACGTTTTCCCAGGGTGGCCAGGGCAACTGCAAACTTCCGGTCATAGCCCGGCAGCGGCGGCAACGAAGTGGTCATCTCGTGCAGCGCAGCGAAGAGCCGCGGCGAGGCGTAAACGAGGGAGTTGCCCTCGGCCGAAGTGGCCGCGAGCGCCTCCTGGAAAGCGGGCGCCTGCGGCAGTCCCGTCTGGCGCGCGAGGCACTCCTGCAAAAACGCAGCGCTGGTCGCGAAGTAGAAGGCGTTGCCCTCGACCGCCACGACCGGCTGCCTCGGCAGGCCGCCCTTCTCGGCGAAGGCGTAGCAGACGCGCCCGTCCGCGGTCTTCGTTTCCTGGAGCTTCGGGTGCCGCCCTCGGACGTAGCCGAGCAATTGCGGCCCGCCGACATCGAGGGAGACGAGGATGTCGTGCTTGAACTCGGACGACTCGGCCGTGAACGCCGAGGAGCCCTGGAGGCGCACGATCGCCGTGAGCCGGCCCGGAGTTTTGAGAAACGCGGCCAGCGCCTCGCCCACCGGGTCCTTGGCGTCGACCGCCCTGGCGCCGGGCAGCTGGGAGGCCATCTCCGGGGCGATACGCTGGAGCAGCTGGTGCGCGGTCGTATAAAGCGCCGCGAGGTCAAACTCCGACTCGACAAAGAGGTCGGTATCCGCCGGAGCGAGTTTCGCGGTGGCGAAGGGATGCGAGGACCCGCCGAAGACGCGCAGCAATCCGCTCCGGCCCTCGGGAATGTGCAGGTAGATTTTGTTGGCGTAGCGATCCGGGCCGAGCGGGCGCGAGCTCAGCCCCACGGCCTTCAACTGGGCGAGGCCGAGGTCGGCGGCGAGGGCCGCATAATCCTGTTTCCACATGGCCAGCGCCGGCTCATCGCCCGCGACCGCGGCAATGTCGGTCGTGAGGTCGTGGCCGAGCTGGGTGAAGTAGCCGTCGATATCGACGTAAACGAACACCTGGCCGCCCTCCCCCACATGATCGCGCACCGTGCGGTAGTGGGCACTTTCCCCGGTCGCAGGATCGGCCAGCAGCAAAGCGGGAAAGATCAGGCCCAGAGCGAAGAAAAGGCGGGAGCGGCGCATCATGTCACGCCACTCAGATGCGGTAAGCTCAGGCGCTCCAGCGCGAAAACGCCCGTGGTGCAGTTTTTACGCCTGTTTGAGAGCAGGGCCCGGAGGGCGTGTTCAGGATTTGGTAACCGTGACAGGGGCCGGCTCACCTCGTCTGAAAAACGCGGACCGGCTGGATCTGCCTCGCCGCTTGCCTCCGCACGGGCTTCGCAACAGACCCATCGCGCATGTCTCTCCCTGTCCCACTCACCGAACGCCAGCGCGCCGATCTGCATGCGGCCATCCGGCGTTTCGGCGATGGCGATCGCCAGCGCGGCACCCAATACCTGCGCGAAGGCCGCGT
>MWDT01000371.1 GCA_002070825.1 Verrucomicrobia bacterium ADurb.Bin122 | reverse complement strand
CGCGTGCCGGGCAGCCAGGCTTTCATTCGGCTCCAGAGGCTCATCTCAGAAGCCCTTCTCCGTCGAGACACGGATCTGTCGAGTCACGGGCACTCCGCTGCTCTTGCTGACATCGGCCTCGGCCGCCGCGATCGCCGCCTTCAATTCGTCGATAGTGCGGTACTCGATCTCGCGGTCGCCAAAGCGGACGCGGCGCACTCCGTTCGCGAGAGCGTCGCGCAGGGCCTGCAATTGCTGTTCGGTGTACATCGTCAGCGGTCCAGAAAACGGGAGCGAATGATACGCCGTTGGGGGAGCGTTCGTGGCTTGGGTTGCGCTGGCGGATCGCTCTGCTCCACCGGTTCCCTCGAAGCGCTGCCGATCTGCTCTTCGAGCGCCTTCCAATGGCGCTCGCCGAAGCGATCCATTCCGTACTGCGTGGCGGCGGCGCGGCACAAAACGTACGTGTCGAGCGCCTCGTTTCGCTCCCGCGTCTTCACCCACTCGAGCTTTCGGTAGCCTTTCACCACCTTCGGCACCAGTTGCTCGGCGGTGAGCTGTTTGAAGAACTCCTCGGGCAACTGCGGAAAGTGGCAGTAACCAGGCGGGTAGGGTTTGCTTTCCTCGGTGGGCCGCTCCAGCTTCAACCAGCCGTACAGCTCGCTCTTGAGCATCCCGGTTGCGACCGGCCATACTTTTACGCCGCGCTTGATCTTCCGGCCATCAAGAGTCACTTCGACCGCGCTGGGCTGGCCTATGGGCGCAGAGCCGGTCTCGTAGCCTTTCGTCACCAACACGCGCCCCGGCCCCTGCTCGCGGGCCCATGCATAGACCTGCTGCGTAGCGAAGCCGGAGTCGACCGCCATCCGTACAATGCCCAGCCGCGCCCCGCACGTATGCGGATAGGTCGTATTCAGCAGATCGGTAAGCCGGTCCCAAACCTCGGGCCGGGAGGTGTCGCCATCCAGGACGACATAATCGGTGAGCCAGTTTTCGCGGTTGCGCCCCCAGGCGACCAGCGCGATTTCGAGGCGATCCCGCTGCACGTCGCAGCCGGCGACCAGGAATAGTCCGCCAGCCGGCACCGTGCCCAGCCGGTAATTCTCACGCCGGTCATAGAGCCGCTGCCAGTCGGGCGCATCGCCCGCCTCCGCCCACGTCTCCCCGAGCACGGTGTTGACGAAGACCTGAAGCAGCGTTGGATTCTTGCGCGCCTTCTCAAACATCTCCGCGGCATCGGCCCAACTGAACCAACCCACGGGACTGTAGAGGCTGGACAGCCAGAATCCCGCCGTGCGCCCATCGCCCACCGCGCTGGGCCGCCACTCGCCGCGCGCGAGCATCGTGTGCTTCTGATGATTCTCGAGGCGCGCCGAGCAGTGTTCGCAGACATATACCGCCTGCTTCGGCTTGCCCTTCGGCCAGGTGAGCTGCGCGAACTTCAGCGTCTGATATTCGCCGCAAACCGGGCACGGCACCCAGTACCGGCGCTGATCGCTTTCCTCGAAGGCGGCCTCGATGCGGCTCAATCCCGTGATCTTGGGCGTCGATACGAGATAAATCTTCCGCCGAGCAAAGGTCCGCGCACGGGCCGCCACAAGCTGGATCGGATCGCCTTCGTCGTCGACGTCCCCCGGATAACCGTCGATCTCGTCCAGGAACAGGTAACGCGCCGCCATCGAGCGCAGGCCGACAGCGCTGTTGGCGCCGGTCATCACCAGCACGCCGCCGGGGAATTCCTTCGCCAGGACCGTGTTGCCGGAGTCGCGCGACCGTGGATCGCGGACCAGCTTGCGCAGCACCTCGGATTCCTCGATCAGCGGATCGATGCGCTGCTTCGAGTTCCGCTTCGCCATCTCCACGGTGGGCTGCACGGCCATCATCGGGCCGGGCGCCTGGTGGATGACGTAGCCGATCCAGTTGTTGCCGCACTCGGTAGCGCCCACCTGAGCGCCCTTCATAAAGACCACGCGCTCAACGGGAGACGATGGCGACAGGCAGTCCATGATCTCCTTCAGGTAAGGAGTGCGCTCCGTGCGCCATGGGCCCGGTTCGGCCGAGGCTCGCGTGGAGAGCACGCGATACTGGTCGGCCCATTCCGAGACCGTGAGCAGCGGATCGGGACGCGCGCCCGCGGCGGCAGCCGCGCGATAGACCTCGTCAACGGTTAGCGCCATCGGCGAACTCCAGTAAGGCTTTCCGGATTTCAGTTGCGAGGATCTCGTGAACCCTGGCGGGATCGGATTCCGCAGCCAGAACGGCCGCGACGCGATCTGGGATGTTCAGCATGCCGTCGCGGAACGTGCGGAACTTGTTGAAGGCCGCAACCTGCACCTCGTCGCGGTTGACGAGCTTGCCCGAGCGCTCCTCGAACTCGATCTTGGCGAGGCGCGCCAGGTAGTTCTCGCGCACCGCCCGGGCGCGAGCATAATCGAGCGGCCCGGCCGCGGCGGGTTCCGGCCGTGGCGTTTCGGCGGGCGTCTGCGCACGGCGCGGCGCCGGCGATGAAGAGGCGATGCTCGCCTGGCGTGGTCCGGTGTTGCGCACCCAGTCGGCGTCGGCCTGGTCCACGTCGATCTTGCCGTCGCTCGTGGTCCGAATCCGCCCGGATTGGATCGCTTTCTGGACGGCCTTCAGAGTCACGCCGCGATGCTTGGCATAAGCGCGCAGACTGACGACGGGCATCGATTCTTTCTCGCGAGGAACGACTTGCTATTCCGGCGAACCGAAGCGATGAATGGGTTCGCCATGATCACCAAGGACGAA
>MWDT01000370.1 GCA_002070825.1 Verrucomicrobia bacterium ADurb.Bin122 | reverse complement strand
GCTCGAATTGGCCGCTGCCGCGACTGGGCCGGTGTTCTATCTTTAGCGCTTTGAAAGGGGGCGCGTGGCGGCGTGGCCGGGGATGGTAAAACTTTGGCAAAGCACTTGGGCCATCAGAGTTTTGTTTTAGACGCAGGGAGTTTGGCTCGATATCGAACGTCCATGCCCGTCGTCTCGGAATCCCCGTCCCAATCGTCGTCAGTGTGTCGCGCCCGGCGCTCGTTGCGTGCGCGGTTGTTGTGGGTGGATTTGTTGCCGGTGTTGCTGATCGGGGCGTCGGGGGTGCTGGGGTGGCTGGCCTGTTGCAATGTGCAGTCGGTGTCGGCGCTGGCAAAGGATGCGCGTTTGCTGCCGTGGCTGGCGGTGTATCTCGGCGTGGCGATCGGGCTGCTCTTGCTGGCGTGGTATTTCCGCTGGCGGCTGCTGACGGAGCGGCTTTTTCGGTTTTCCGATGCAGTCCGCTATGTGCGGGAGACGGGCGACAAGGAGCTGCGTGTGGTGGTGGGGGCGATGGACGAGGTGGGTGAGCTTGAGCAGGGCTTCAATGATTTGATGGCGACGCTGGGGACACACGCGCGGGAGCTGGCCGAGGCGGAGGCGTTTAAGCGGGCATTTTGGGACTCGTCGGGGATGGGGGTGGCGACGCTGGATGCCGAGGGTGTGATGCGCCTGGCCAATCCCGTCGCGCAAACTCTGCTCGGTTTGGCGAAGGGCGATCTCACGCGGAGGGCGGTGCGTCTGGAGGAGTTTATCCGTCCGTTGGACGTGAGTGCCGGCTACGAGAATCTGCCCGAGATCATGCAGCAACTCACGATGGCCGGCGCCGGGGCGCGGTCGGTCCGGGTGGAGGTGGTGCTGTCGCGGTTGGGTGCAGCGCCCATGCCGGTGCAATTATTGATCAACGGCCTGTGGGCCTCTCCAGAACGCCTGATCGGCTACGTCGTCTTTTTTGCCAACACGCGCGACTGAGGGCCGGATGGCTGCCCGACATGGATTCGAACCATGACTAGGCGAGTCAAAGTCGCCTGTGCTGCCATTACACCATCGGGCAATAAATCAGAGGGCCTACGGTGCGGGGCCGCTTGGGCTGGTCAAGGCCCGAATCGCGGCCTTTTTTGACGCAAAAACGCCGGACGGTTTCCCGTCCGGCGTCGAATTTTCAGGCGGCTCTGGCGTCGTCGTCGATGAGCGATTGCCAGGCGGCGAGCACGAGCAGGTCGCCCCGGAGCTTCTTCACGGCCGATTCGCGGATCTGCCGGACGCGCTCCTTGGAGATGCCGAGCTCGGCGGCGATTTCGTCGAGGGTGGCTTCTTCGAGGAAATAGCGCCGGAGGACCATGGCCTGAGTGTCGGGCAAGCGCGCGAGGGCGGATTGCACGGTTTCACAAAGGTCGCCGGTTTCGGCGGTGTGCGCCGGGCTGGGCGCGTCGAGGTCGACGAGCTGGAGCAAGGGTGAGCCTTCGGCGTCGGTCTCGTGCACAGAGGTGGGCACGGAGGCGCGCGCGATGCGGTCGAGCTGCTGGAGCTTGGTGTCGCGCAGTCCGGTGGCGGCGGAAACTTCAGCGGTGGTCGGCGCGCGGCCGAGGCTGCTTTCGAGCTCGGCGGCGGCGCGGCGCACGGTGTTGAGTTGGGTGCGGGTCCGCCGCGAGAGCGGGTCGAGCCGCCGGAGTTCGTCGAAGACGGCGCCACGGACGCGGGTGTAACAGTAGGCCCGGGCTTCGACGGTGGGCCCGTCAAAGCGGCGCATGGCATCGACGACGGCGATCTTGCCGGCGCTGGCGAGATCTTCGCGAGAGACGTGGGCTGGGAGACGTCTATCGAGCTGGTTGAGGACCGCGTCGACGACGGGGAGGACGTCGCAGATGGTGGTCTGGGGCTGTTGGATGGCTGAGTTCACGGGTGGCTGATGGGAGGGAAGACTCGCCGGAGGCGGGTCTTGTTACTGGGAAAATGAAGGAGGATAGGTGTTACGTTTGAATGAGCGGTCGGCGCCCGTGAACGGCGCGGCCTGCTTGCACAACACCACCGGAAGGAAAACCACGTCTCAGGTCGCTCGGTGCAGGAAGACTTCTCCTGCATCCGCCCTCAGTGCCGTGGGTTAAAGTGATGGGTGGGTCGTGCGCGCGAGGCGCGCCGTTCACGTCGTCCCTCTCGCGCGCCGAAGCGGCGGTTTGGGCGGCCACGTGCGCGGGAGCGCTCGTGGGCGTTGGCTGATCGACCTGGGCTCAGCGGTGAAGCCGCGGGAAGTTGGGAAACGAGCTCTCTGGCTCGGAGTCCCGGAAGCGGCTTAACAAAAAACCCACTTCCGGGAGGGAAGTGGGTCGGCGTTTTGGAAATCGGTTTATCTTACGCGCGAGTTTTGGAATCCACTTCCTGTAGGATGGCACGACGACCACCAATATTGGCGACCGTGTTGCGGCGAGAGCCTGCCATCGTGACGACCAGGGCATGTACAGTCGTGCGAGCCCACTTGCCGTGATGGCAGACGGTCGTCGGTTTGGACTGTGCAGAGGTGGTCATGAAAGAGAGAATGGGAAGTAGAGTGAGTAAGAGATACCCTGCTTTAACGGCCGGTGCCTAGAAAAAATCAAGGGGGGCTTGAAAATTCTGTTTCGGGCCCGAGACGGGGGCGCTGTGCCGGTCGCGCCGCGGGCGATTGCGGGCTGGTCTTCGGCGCGGCTTTGGGCACGGTGACCGCGTCATGCTCGTACACTCCGTCTATTTCTGGCTGAAACCTGAACTGACT
>MWDT01000369.1 GCA_002070825.1 Verrucomicrobia bacterium ADurb.Bin122 | reverse complement strand
GGAAGGCGGCGCGGGCGCACTTTCCGTTGGCCTTGGCGCGCGCGACCCGTTTAGTCAGACGGCTTCGTCCCGTGAAGAAGTCCAAAAAATCCTCCGCCGTCTCGTCCACCGCCGCCGAAGCTCCCGTCCAGGCGTCGTCGCCCATCACCAACGTCCTTGCCGAGCGCTACGCGTCGCTGGCGATGAAGGACATCTGGTCGCAGCACGGCCGCATCCTGCTGGAGCGCGATTTCTGGATCGCGGTGATGAAGGCGCAGCGCGACCTCGGCGTGCCGATCCCGGCTGAGGCCATCAAGGACTACGAGCGCGTGAAGGGGCAGGTGGACATCGCCTCCATCGACCGCCGCGAGCGCGTGACGTTGCACGATGTGAAGGCGCGCATCGAAGAATTTTCCGATCTGGCCAACCGCCAGTTCATCCACCTCGGGCTGACGAGCCGCGATCTCACGGAGAACGTGGAGCAACTCCAGGTGCAGCGCGGGTTGGAACTGGTGCAGTTTAAGACCGCCGCGGCGCTGCTCGCGCTCGGCCGCCAGGCGCAGACGCACCGCGACCTGATGCTCACCGGCCGCACGCACAACGTGCCCGCGCAGCCGACGACCCTCGGCAAGCGCCTGGCGATGTTCGGCCAGGAGTTGTTGCAGGCCTTCACCCGCCTCGAAGATCTCACGCGCCGCTATCCGGTGCGCGGACTGAAGGGCGCCGTCGGCACGCAGCTCGACCAGCTCACGCTGCTCGGCGGCAACGCCGAGAAGGTGGCCCAGCTCGAATCGCGCGTGCTCAAGCACCTTGGCTTCCACGCCTCGCTCGGGTCCGTCGGCCAGGTTTACCCGCGCAGTCTCGACTTTGAGGTCGTGTCGGCGCTGTACCAGATCGCCGCGTCGGCCGCCAGTTTCGCGACGACGATGCGCCTCATGGCGGGGCAGGGGCTGCTCACCGAGGGTTTCCAAGAGGGCCAGGTCGGCTCCTCTGCGATGCCGCACAAGATGAATGCCCGCAACTGCGAGCGCATCTGCGGCTTTGCCACGATCATCAACGGCTATGTCGCGATGACCGCCGGGCTCGCCGGTCACCAGTGGAACGAGGGCGACGTGTCCTGCTCCGTCGTGCGCCGCGTGGCGTTGCCCGATGCGTTCTTTGCGATCGACGGCCTGCTGGAGACCTTCCTCACCGTGCTGCGCCAGATGGACGTGTTTGCCGCCGTCATTGCCGCCGAGGCGGAGCGCAACCTGCCTTTCCTCTCCACCACCACGATCCTCATGGAGGCCGTGAAACACGGCGCCGGCCGCGAGACCGCCCACGAGGCGATCAAGGAGCACGCGCTCGCCGCCGCCAAGGCCCTGCGCTCCGGCCAGGAACCCGATCTGCTCGGCCGCCTCGCCGGCGACAAGCGCATCGGCCTCGCCAAAAAACAACTCCAGTCGATCCTCTCTGAAAGCAGCCGTTTCGTCGGTGCCGCGCCCGAGCAGGTCGATGCCATGGTCCGCGACGTGCAGCCGCTCGCCCGCCGCTACCGCGGCGCCGCCGAGTATCGTCCGGGCAAGTTGCTCTAAAACGAAGCTTTGCCGCACAGAAAAAACCGGATTTCTTTTTCTTCTCGAAAGGGAAATTTCGGTTGCCACTGCCCCCGGCGCTTCGTTTCCCTGAACCCTCTGATTTCTTCAACCATCGACCTTTATCATCATGCCTGAACTCGTAGGAAATGTCCTGGTAGGCCAATCCGGCGGCCCCACGTCGGTTATCAACGCGAGCGTCGCTGGCGTCATCACCGAGGCCCTCAATCACTCGTGCATCGAGGAAATCTATGGCACGCTCAACGGCGTCCTGGGCATCCTTCAGGAAGATCTGATCGATCTCGCCGCCGAGTCGCAGCAGACCATCCGCGCCCTCCGCCACACGCCGGGCGCCGCGCTCGGCACCTGCCGTTACAAGCTCAAGAAGCAGGAGGACTACAATCGCGTCCTCGAAGTCTTCAAGGCCCACAACATCCGCTATTTCTTCTACGCCGGTGGCAATGATTCCCAGGATACCGCCGACAAGATCTCCAAGCTCGCCCAGCAACAGGGCTACGAGCTGCGCGTCATCGGCATCCCGAAGACCATCGACAACGACCTTCCGATCACCGACCACTGCCCCGGCTACGGCAGCGTGATCAAGTACATCTCTACCACGGTCCGCGAAATCTCCTGCGACAACGCCGCGATGGGCCAGCACGACCTCGTGCAGATCATCGAGGTCATGGGCCGCAGCGCCGGCTGGATCGCCGCCGGTGCCGCCCTCGCCAAGCGCCGCGACTGCCCGAACGACCCGCCGCACATCATCTGCCTGCCCGAGGTCGCCTTCTCCTCCGAGAAGTTCATCGAGAACGTCAAACGCGTGCTCGCCCGTGAGAAGTTCTGCACCGTCGTCGTGGGCGAAGGCCTCGTCGACGCCGATGGCAACTACGTCTCCGCCAGCGACAAGACCGATGCCTTTGGCCACGCCCAGCTCGGTGGCGCCGGCTCCTACCTGCAAGGCCTCATCGAGGCTCAGATGCCCGGCACCAAGGCCCGCCTCGTCACCCTCGGCATGGCCCAGCGCGCCGCCGCTCACTGCTCCTCCAAGGCCGACAACGACGAGTCGTTCATGGCCGGCCAGGCGGCCGTCCGCTACGCCGTTGAGGAAGCCGAGACCGACAAGATGGTCACGCTCGTCCGCGGTGAGACCGATCACTATACCTGCGAAACCGGCCTCGCGCCCCTCTCCGA
>MWDT01000368.1 GCA_002070825.1 Verrucomicrobia bacterium ADurb.Bin122 | reverse complement strand
GACCACAATGTGCAGATGCGCCACCGTGCGCTGACGCGTGGCGTGAGCCTGAGCGAGTGGGGGATCGTGCCGGCGTTGGGCGAGGGCAACGCCAAGGAAAAGGCCGAGCGCGGTGAGAGCCTGCCGGCCGGCAGTGAAACCGAGGTGTTTCGGGCGCTTGGGCTGCCCTATATTCCGCCCGAGCTGCGTGAGGGGCTCGGTGAAATCGAGGCGGCGGAGCGTGGCGAGCTCCCGCGGCTCGTCGAGTGTGCCGATCTGCGCGGGGCATGGCACAACCACACGACGGCGTCCGACGGGCGCAGCAGTCTGGCCGAAATGGTCGCCGGCGCGGTCGCACGCGGCTGGGAATACCTCGGCATTGCCGACCATTCGAAATCGAGTTTCCAGACGAACGGACTGAGCGAGGAGCGCCTGCTCGCGCAGCTTGCGGAGATCCGTGCGGTCAACGCCTCCGGGCGTTTCCCGGTGCATGTGTTTTCCGGCACCGAGTGCGACATCCTCGCCGATGGCCGGCTCGACTTCGACGAGTCGGTGCGCCGTCAGCTCGATTACGTGGTCGTCTCAGTGCACAACGCCATGGGGCAGGACGAGGAGACGATGACGCAGCGCCTCATCCGCGCCATCGAACAGCCCTACGTGACGATGCTCGGGCATGTGACGGGGCGGTTGCTTCTCCGGCGTGAGCCATGTCACGTGAATATCGGGAAGGTGCTCGATGCGGCGTTGGCCAACGGTGTGCTCGTCGAGCTCAACGCCAACCCGATGCGCCTCGACATGGACTGGCGCCACTGGCGCAAGGCTGCCGAGCGCGGCATGCTCTGCGCGATCAACCCGGACGCGCATGACGTGGCCGGACTGGACTACCTGTCCGCCGGCGTGCAGGTGGCCCGCAAGGGCTGGTTGACGAAGGAAAACGTGCTCAACACGCGTCCGCTCGCCGACGTGCAGGCGCATTTCCGCCGCCGTATGGGCGCGTGACGCGCACCGGCGTCAGTCCTTCTTGCGGCGGATGAGGAGCGTTGCCGCACCGGCGAGGACGAGTGCGCCGCCGCCGGCGTAGTAGTAAACGTGCTGGCCGACGCGGAGTTTTCCGTCGAACGCGTTGGCGATTTCACGACCGGTCTGGCTAGCGACGCCGGAGATTGAGCGCGCCCGGCGGCAACCCGCGTAGATGAGGAAACCGCCGAGGGCGATGAGGAGCAGCGCGACGAGGTATTTCATGGGAGGAGTGAAGGGCGCCGTGAATCGCTCACCAGCCCCACTGGCGCTTGAGCTGGAGCGGCTGATAGAGGTCGGAGGAGACTTCGGCGAGGAAGCGGCTGGGCGAGAGCAGCGACGGCGGGCCGCCCTTGGTCATCACCTTCGGGTAGCAGAGGTAGAGCTCGTTGCGTGCACGGGTGACGGCGACGTAGAAAAGCCGGCGCTCCTCCTCGACGTCGCCAGCTTCGATGGCGCGCCGTCCGGGGAACATGCCATCGGCAAGACCGATCAGGAAAACGACGTCGTACTCGAGGCCCTTGGCCTGGTGGATGGTCGTGAGGCGGATTGCTTCTGCGTTGGCATCGGCCTGCTTTTCGCCGGCCTCGCCGTTGAGCAGTACGACCTGGGCGAGGAGATCTTGCATCGTGTCGAAACGCTGCGCGAAACCGACGAACGCCTTCAATTCGTCGAGGCGGTCGATGTAGTCGGCAAAGGCGCCGCGCAGGTAATCGCCGTACCAGCCATCGACGGCCATCTCGACGGCTTTGAACGGCCGGTCGTTTTTCATGGCGTCGGCGACCTCGGCGAGCGAGGCGCAGAAGGAATCCCAGTCGGCCTTGGCGTCTTTGGGTACCTTGGATTTCACGTCGTCGGAGGCGAGCGCGCCGACGATGTCGCCTTGCAACAGGTGCGAGTGTTCGTGGGCGGCGGCGTAGATTTTTGCCGCGCCCTTTTCGCCGATCTTCGGCAGGAGGACGGCGATGCGCTGCCAGCCGACCTGATTGGACGGATTATAGACGAAGCTGAGCAGGCCGATGACGTCGCGCACGTGCTGGCGTTCGAAGAATTTCACGCCGCTGGTGATCTGGTAGGGCAGGCCGGCTTTGGAGAGCGCGAGCTGCATTTCGAGGGCGACGAAGTGCGAGCGGTAGAGGATGGCGATTTCGTTGGGCGACACGCCGTCGTCCTGGACGAGCGAGCGGATGCGTTTGATGACGAAGTCGGCCTGCTCGCGGTCGTCGAGGCACTGGACGACGAAGGGTTTTTCGGAGTGGCCGCGGGCGGCGCGCAGCTCCTTGTCGAAGTGGCGGCCCTTGGGCTGGGCGAGGAGGACGCCGTTGGCCAGGTTGAGGATCTGCGGCGTGGAGCGGTAGTTTGTTTCGATGCGGCAGATGCGCGTGCCGGGGTGCCGCTCGGGGAACGACATGATGTTTTCGAAATCCGCGCCGCGCCACGAGTAGATGCATTGGGCGTCGTCGCCGACGGCCATCACGCGGTGATGCGTGGCGATCTTGTCGATGATCTGCGCCTGAATGGTGTTGGTGTCCTGGTACTCGTCGACCAGCAGGTGGCGGAAGCGGTTGGAGAAGTACTCGGCGACGCTGGGCACCTCGGTGAGCATCTTGAGCCAGAGCTCCAGCAGGTCGTCGTAGTCGCATACGTTTTGCTCGCGCTTTTGCTTCGCGTAGGCGGCGGCGAAAGCCGGGAACTGCTGTTTGATGTCGCCGTATTGGGGGAAGTAGAGGGTGACGGTTTCGTCGAGCGAGAGCTGGGTG
>MWDT01000367.1 GCA_002070825.1 Verrucomicrobia bacterium ADurb.Bin122 | reverse complement strand
GTGCCCCAGTCGCCGATGTGGTTGTCGCGGATGACGCGTGCGCCGGAGAATGCGAGGAGGCGGCAGATGGCTTCGCCGATGACGGCGGAGCGCAGGTGGCCGACGTGCATCTGCTTGGCGGTGTTGGGCGAGCTGTAGTCGACGATCCAGGTTTGCCCGGACTGCGCGGAGCAGGCGGCGGCGCCGGTGGTGAGCGCTTCACGGCTGGCAAACGCGGCGAGCCAGGCCTGGAGCGCGGCAGGGCGCGCGGTGAAATTGATGAAGCCGGGGCCGGCGATGGCGACCGTGTACGAGGAGGCGACCTCGGTGGGCAGCGCGGCGACGAGTTTCTCGGCGAGGGCGCGCGGATTTTGTTTCTGACTCTTGGCGTAGCCGAGCACGCCATTGGCCTGGAAATCGCCGTGCCGGGGATCGGCTGGGCGCACGTCGGGGGCAAAAAGAGCGGCATCGAGACCGGCCGTGGTGGCGGCGGTCCGCAAAGCTTGGTCGAGCGCGGAGGCGAGGTGAAACGAGACGTGCATCCGCGCACTCAACCAACCCCGGCGCCTCGCGCGCAAGCGCGGAGTAAGCCGGTTGTTGCGCCGGGCCAAGTCGGGCCCAGGTCCGTAAGTAACTCTCCTAAATCACTGAGGTGGGTAATTTTGACTCGACAAGTGGGGATGGGGTGTTTAACAGTGATTTGCCCGGTCTCAGAGGCACAAAGCATTTACATACAACTCTTCACATGACGAAACGCGTTATTCCGCTGCGCAAATTCATCAAACCGTCGTTCGAGTCGCTGATCGAAAAGAAGCGCGATGGTGGTGAGTTTAACCAAGATGAGATCCGCTATATCATCGACAGCACGCTCGATGGCGAGATGCCGAAACACCAGTTGTCGGCGTTGTTGATGGCTATCTACTTCGCGAATATGTCAGCGCAGGAAACTGCCGAGCTGACAGAAGAGATGATGATTTCCGGCGAAGTGATCGACTTGTCGGAAATCGCCAAGCCCAAGATCGACAAGTACTCGACGGGTGGCGTGGGCGACAAGACGTCGTTGGTGCTGGTGCCGCTGGCGATGGCCGCCGGTGTGGTGGTGCCGATGATGTGCGGCGTGGAGCACGACTACATCATCAGCTCGCTCGACAAGCTCAGCGCGATCCCCGGTTTCAAGGCCAAGCTCAGCAACGACCAATTCGCGGCGCAGCTGGCGAAGATCAATGGCGCGATTTGTGCGCAAAACGAGGATCTCGCCCCGGCCGACGCCAAACTCTACGCGTTGCGCAAGGAGACGGGCACGATCCCGAGCCTCCCGCTGATCACCGGCTCCGTGCTTTCCAAGAAACTGGCCGAGGGCGCCGAAGGCCTCGTGATCGACGTGAAGTGGGGCAATGGCTCCTTCATCAAGGATCTTGAGCAGGCCAAGCAACTCGCGCGTTCGATGACTCGTGTGGGCCGCTCGATGAAGCGCCGCTGTGTGGCGCTGGTGACCGATATGAACCAGCCGCTCGGCGATTCCGTCGGCACGGCGTTGGAGCTCAAGGAAGCGATCGCGCTGCTCAAGGGCGAAGGCCCGGAAGACATGAAGGAGCTCGTGCTCAAGCTCGGTATGGAGATCGTCCGCCTGGCGGGCGTCGCGGGCTCGACGCTTTCGGCCAAGCAGACCGTGCAACGCCATCTGACCGATGGCACGGCGCTCGAGAAGCTCAAGGAGCTGGTCAAGATGCAGGGCGGCGACCCGGCCTACATCGACCACCCGGAAAAATTCCCGCAGGCGAAGCATGTGCGGAAGTTGCCCGCCCCGAAGCGCGGCTACGTGCACACGATCAGCGCCGCGATGATTTCGCAGGGCGTGCACCTGCTCGGTGGCGGTCGCGATGCGCACGGCAAGATCGACTACGCCGTCGGTGTGTCGGAGATCAAGAAGGTCGGCACGCAGGTGAAGCAGGGCGAGCCGCTCATGATGATCCACTACAACGACGAGTCGAAGCTCGAGCACGCGCTCAACTTCTTCAAGGACGCCTATCGTCTGGCCCCGAAGCGGCCGACGCCTCCGCCGCTCGTCGTCGAGCGCGTCGCGTAATTTTCGCTTTCAGCGATCCAAGGCCGACCGGTTTTCCGGTCGGCTTTTTTTTGCGGTGCGAGCGGCGGGATGGCTGTCCCGCGAATTTGCCGACGTGTGCGCGTGGCAAGGCGTGGCGCAAGTTCGCCAAGGCGTCAAAATCGAGCCTGTCAGCCGGCAACCGCGGGGGGGGCCGGGTTAGAGCCCGAGTGCGTGGGACTCGGTGCGATCAGGCAGGCGGAGGGTGACTTTGCCCGACGCGACCTCCAGATGGACGGTGCGATTGACGGTGCCGCCGACGTCGTAGCCGCAGACGGTGCACGCGTAGCCTTGGAGAAATTTCTTCACCGCAGCGAGATTTCGGTCGCCGATATTAAAGGGGTTGGTGCCGTTGAGCACACTGGCGCCGCCGGCGACGAAGAGGCGGAGCCGGGGCAAATCCACGCGCAGGCCTACGAGGGCTTTGAAGAGGGCAGGCAGACCGGTGTCGGCAAACATCGCAGGTTGCGATTGGGCCTTTTCGGGCGAGAGCTTGGACTCCGGGAGCATCAGGTGGAGAATGCCGCCGGTGTGGGTGCCGGGATCGTAGGCGATCACGCCCACGCAGGAGCCCAAAGCATAGGTGCTGAGCGTGGTGCTCGTGCTGTTCGATACCGCCATATCCCCGACGCCGATGACGACTTTTTGCGCGAAGAGAGAGGCGATGGATGGAGA
>MWDT01000366.1 GCA_002070825.1 Verrucomicrobia bacterium ADurb.Bin122 | reverse complement strand
CCCACTTCGACGAGGCATCCTTCCTTCTGCGCCACGGTGCCGATAATGGCACCTATTTGCGGGACACTACACTAGTTTTCGGCATATCCTCCCCCTCGCTCGCGCAAGGAGGCGGACGTAGCAGTTATACCCATCGAAATTTCGCGGTAAATCTTTTTTTGGCGCGCGCCGTAACCTTAAGATATATTGCCAGACCTCATCCACAGAAACCGGAGCCCACTGCTAGACTAGAGCAAGAAGAAAAATCTTCCACAGGGACATATGGCCAATAATCGGCATAAATGATTGACGTAAAATAAGCCTCTTTGCCGAGCCTAAGGCGAGAAGCTGAACCTCCCTTGATGATGAAACCCGCCCCCTCTGCGACGGATCACAGCAACGTAACTGGGGTAAATATCTCAGGTGACTCACCCGTGCAAAGGGGCTTGAGCTCGTCATGATAGCGAAGGCTTCCAACCGGCCAAAATAGTAGCGATAAGACCCGCGCGACTTCACACAGACGAAACGCTCACACGTGCTTCTAGAGAAAGCCGCATCCGGTCACCGAAATCGTGATGATTTCACCGCGAAGCCATTTCTGGCGATTCGTGCGAATTCGTGGAGGCACACAGGCCGTCACAGTTCACCGACAGATCGCGCAGGGTAAGCGCAGGACCAGCGTATTTTCTGGGCAGCACAACAGCGCCTCGGCTAGATTCACGCTCAGCAGCCTCCCCATGCCTCCCCCCTCCTCTTTCTCGAATGGCTCTTCCGTACTACTAGTCGAAGATGAATCGTTACTTAGCCGGCGAATCGTCGCATTTTTAGAGGCCGAGGGCCTGACGGTGAACAGCGCGAGAAAACTGGCCGAGGCCCGGAACCTGCTCGCGGTGGAGCGTTATGACTATGCACTCGTCGACCTGCACCTGCCAGACGGTCTCGGGCTGGCGCTGCTGCGCGAAGGCGCGTTTTCCGAGAATACCAACGTCGTGGTGATGACCGCGTATGGCGGGATTGCAGACGCGGTCGAAGCCATGCGACTGGGCGCGAGCGATTTTCTGACCAAGCCGTTCGACCTGGAAGCGGTGCCGCTCGCATTTCTGCGCAGCCGGGCGAAACGATGTGCGACACGCCGTGATGAGCACCGCTCCGCGGGGAGCAACGCCGGCACCGAGCTGTTCTTTGGCGAGAGCCTGGCTGCCATACGACGGCAGCTCGACCAACTGATCGAAGCCGAGCGCCGCCTGACGGGCGCGCCACCGCCGCTGACGATTGAGGGTGAGACAGGCACGGGTAAAAGCATGCTAGCGCGCTGGGTGCACCGGCAGGGGCCACGGGCCGACCGGCCCTTCGTCTCGGTAAACTGTGCCGCCCTGCCAGAGACCTTGGTCGAATCCGAACTCTTCGGGCACGAGCGCGGTGCGTTTACCGACGCCAAACAGGCACGCGTCGGCCTGTTCGAAGCGGCAGACGGAGGCACGTTGTTTCTCGACGAGGTGGGCACGCTTTCGATGGCGACGCAGGCCAAGCTGCTCGCGGCGGTGGAAGAGGGCTGCATCCGGCGGCTCGGTGCGGCCCGCCCGACGGCGGTCGATGTGCGCCTGATCGCGGCGAACAACTGTGCGTTGGACGAGCTGGTCCGTCGCGGTTTGTTCCGCGAGGACCTCTACCACCGGCTGAACTTGCTGCACCTCGTGTTGCCACCACTGCGGGAGCGCGGCGCCGATCTGATCCTGCTGGCGCGGCAAATTCTGGAGCGCACGGCGGCCCGGTACCGGCTTGGCGAGCGGACGATCAGTCCTGCAGGTGAAGCGCGGCTGCGGGCTCAGCCATGGCGGGGCAACGTCCGTGAACTCGCACACGTGATCGAGCGCGCTGTCGTCTTCAGCAAAGACCGGGCTCTGGATTTTGCGGAACTATCGGCGCCGGCAGGCGCGCCTGCTGCCGCTTGGCTCAATCCGGCGTGGCAACTGCCCGAAGCGGGCTTCACCGTCGAGGGCGCGATTGCCGAGCTGATTGCCGTAGCGCTCCGAGAGACCGAGGGGAACCTGTCTGCGGCGGCGCGCCGCTTGGGTGTCACGCGGGAGTACATCCGCTACCATCAGGCGGAAAATGGCGCCACGCCGCCTCCGCCGGAGCCCTGTGCGTAAAGACACAGCCGTCATGGGGCGACTGTGTGATTACGCCGAGTCCGGAGTCGCTCCGGCCCGAAGACCAAGCCGCAACATTCACATAACGCATTGTTGGATATAAAACTAAGCAGCAAACCAAATTTTGGCACGGCCCGAGCAAAGGAGAGCGCGGTGGATCAGCCACCCAACTTAAACCCCTCCGAAAGGCATCTCATGAATATTTCGATTCTCAGCCGTACGACGTGTTGGCCGCAGCAGTTTCTGCGGCTCGTTCCACTTGGTCTCGTCCTTGGCGTGGCAGCACCGGCGGTGGTGGCCGGCAATACCTCGGGCGCCACGACAAGCGGCTCAAACATGACGACTTCAGGGGCCACGCAGACAAGCCCCGGCGCAGGACCAATATTGCCGGATGGAAGCGTGTTCGCTAATGGGATGACGAGTCCAGGCGTGCTATCGTCGTCGTTTCGTTACCCCGGCCCCATGAAACGGACACCGCGGCAGACATTCTTCTTTCCCTCGAACTTTCCAGCCTTGTGGACTCCGTTGCCCGAGCCCCCCAAGGACGAACCAAGCCCCACCGCAATGCAGTTGCGGCCCTATCTGGCCGAACCGTTCTTCCCGGCACTCGCCGCACTCGTGCGCGAAAACAAGTTATCCGAGCGG
>MWDT01000365.1 GCA_002070825.1 Verrucomicrobia bacterium ADurb.Bin122 | reverse complement strand
GAGGCGGTGAGCAGGCGGCCGACGGCGGCGAGGTCGCCGGTCGGGAGGGCTTTCACGGAGGCGTCGACGCGGGCGATCTCCTCGATCACGTGGCGGGCGCGCTTGCTGGCCTCGGGGCTGAGGCTGCCGTTGGCGGAGGCCAGCTGGGCGAGGGTGGCGTTGACGAGCAGGTCGACGCCGAGGGCCTTGGCGGCCTCCATGCACTCGCGGTGGCGGGCGGCGTAGAGGCCGTCGACGAGGGAGTGCTTGGTGTGGGTGTTGAAAATCCAGAAGTGGGCGTTGGACGGGAGCGGGACGGTGTCGAAACGCGGGCCGCGGCAGTCGATGAAGACGAGGTGGTCCTTCTGGCCGAAGCCGGAGACGCCCTGGTCGAGGATGCCGCAGGGCACGCCCATGAAGTGGTTTTCGGCGTGGCGGCCGACCTTGACGACGGTCTCGCGTGGCGGGTGTTGGCCGGTGATTTCGAGGAAAGCGAGGCCGGAGGCCAGCTCGATGGCGGCGCTGCTGCTGAGGCCGGCGCCGACGGGCAGTGTGGAAAGATCGAGGTAGTCGAAGCCCTCGGGGGCTTTCAGGCCGAAGGCGGGCAACGCGGCGAGCACGCCCTGCGGGTAGTTGGTGTAGCTGGCGGCGCCCGTCTGCTTCTTGGGCTCGCCGGTGAGGGTGATGATTTCCTTGGTGTGGCCGCTGTAGAAACGGCGCTGGCCGTCCGTGCGCCGGGCGAGGGCGACGCCGACGCCGCGGTCGATCGCCGCACCGAGGACCGTGCCGCCATTATAGTCGGTGTGATTACCGATGAATTCGATGCGTCCGGGAGCATATGTGATGACTTCCGGCGCGCGGCCAAAGATTTCCTTAAACTGGGCGGCGAGTTTTTCCCTCATGGAGCTGTAGTGCGTAAAGGACGGCAGGGGGAGGCGTCAAACTTGGGTTTTACGTGGGTGGTTTCGCGATAAATCATGACCGGTTCGGCCTGTTTTCGTGAAAAATGACCCGGGAATGCGCGGCCTACGGGGCGAAGCGGGCGGAAATTTTCTTTGTTAAGTGACTATTTTATAGCTCTTACTAAGGGTGACTATAGCGGAGGCGAAGATATATTTGACGAAAACGGGTCGATGATTTTTTGTCTGCTCATCAACAAAACTTCTCCCGCTTAGCGGGAGTTTTGGGGTAACTAAGAAAGCAAAGCCGGGTCGCTTAGGGGTAGGCGACCCGGCACTTTTTTGCCCAGATGCCGCGGTTCGCGGCGAGCCAGATGGCTCTCAGGTGCGGAAAATGCGTGAGAAAGCGTTGTTGCGCGTGGTCTCCGCGCGCAGCTCAGGGCGTCTTGCCGTTGTGGCCGGCCTCACGGCGCTGCGTCGCCTCGTCGACGAGTTTCTTTTCCTGATCGGGCGGCAGGTCGGCGTAATGGCTAAACGCCTCCTCGTGGCGCCCGCGCCCGCTGGTGAGCGAGCGTATCACGCTGCTGTAGCGGTAGAGCTCCTTTTGCGGGATGTGCGCGCGGACTGTCTGGAAATGCCCGTCGGCCTCGACGCCCAGGATGTGCCCGCGGCGTGCGGAGATGTCGCCCATGACGTCGCCGAGGTAGTCTTCGGGCACGGTGACCGTGACGGTGCAGATCGGCTCGAGGAGCCGGGGGCTCGCGTTGAGAAACGCCTCCTTGAAGGCGAAGTAGCCGGCGATCTGGAAGGCGATGTCCTTGGAATCGACCGGGTGCATCTTGCCGTCGAAAAACTCGGTCTTCACATCGACCACGCGGAAGCCCGCATACACGCCCTCGGTGCAGGCCGTGCGCACGCCCTTCTCGACGGACGGCACGAAGACGCGATCCACGCTGGTGCCCACGAGCGTCTGCTCAAAGACGACGCCGGCGTCGCGCCCGGCCGGGCCGACGCGCACGCAGACCTCGGCAAACTGGCCGGCGCCGCCGGTCTGCTTTTTGTGGCGGTAGCGCGCCTCGGCGGATCCGCGGATGGTCTCTCGATAGGGGATGCGCGGCTCCTCCAGCTCGACGGCGACGTTGAAGCGGCGGAGCAGTCGCTCGACGATCACCTGGAGGTGGATCTCGCCCTGGCCGGAGACGATGGTCTGGTGCACCTCGTCGTCCACGCGGTAGAGGAAAGTCGGGTCCTCGGCGTGGAGCGTGGCAAGGCCGGTCGCCAGTTTATCCTCGTCGCCCTTCGACCGAAGCTTGAGTGCGCCGTGGATGTTGGGGCGCGGGTAGGTGACCTTGGGCAGCGTGACGACGAAGCGCGGGCTGCAAAGCGTGTGGCCGGTGTGCGTCTCGCGCAGTTTGACGACGGCGCCGATGTCGCCGGCGCGCAGCTCGGGCACGGGCGTGCGCTCGCCGCCGTTGAGCAGGAAGAGCTGGCCGAGGCGTTCGCTGAGCTGGCGGTCGCTGTTCACCAGTTCATCGCCGCCGTGGACGGTGCCGGAGTAGAGGCGAAACAGCGAGAGCTCGCCGACGCCCGGCTCGTTCATCGTCTTGAAAACGTAGGCGACGGGCTCGGGCTGATCGAGGCGGACGGCACCGGGCAGGCCACTGGCATCGTGTGCGGGCACCTCCTGGCGGTCGACGGGCGAGGCGCCGTACTTGGCGATGAAATCCATGAGGCGCGCGACGCCGACGTTGGTCTCGGCGGAGACGGCGAAGAGCGGGACGAAGACCTGCGACTGGATGGCCTTGTGCAGGCCGGCGCGCAGCTCCTCCTCGGAGAGGATGCCCTGCTCGAAAAACTTTTCCATGAGCGGCTCGTCGGACTCGGCGATGTACTCGATGAGCT
>MWDT01000364.1 GCA_002070825.1 Verrucomicrobia bacterium ADurb.Bin122 | reverse complement strand
CCCAACTTCGCCAGTTTGAGGACTGCGGAGAGCTTTTTTGGCGGCGTGGCAAGGCTCGGATGTTGATAAGTGCTTGAGGGACGGGGCTCGGCGATATTCGGGAGTGCGCAGGGGGGCTGTAGTGGAGAAGAGGCCCTTGAAGGGAGCCGTGCCGGATGGGATGGTGGGCCATGTTTCTGCGGCGCAATCGGCGCACCATCGGCGGGGAACTCTACGAATATTGGACGTTGGTGGAGAGCCATCGCACCGAGCGTGGGCCGCGGCAGCGGGTGGTGGCGACGCTGGGCAAAGTCCCGGGCCTGGATGAGGGTGAGCGCCGCGGCTGGGAAGAGATCGGCTGGTTGCTGGAAGGCCGGCGAGGCCCGAAGCAGATGGAGCTTGGGGCGGCCGGTGAGGTGGAGGCGAAGCGCCCGGACTGGGCGCAGGTGGATTTATCCGGCGTGCGGGTGGAACGGGTACGAGATTTCGGTGCGGTGTATCTGGCGTTGTCGCTGTGGCGGCGCCTGGGCTTGCACGAACTTTTGGCCGAACTGATCGGGGTGGGACGTGAGGATGTGGGCTGGGACCAGGTGGCCTGCGCCCTGACGGCGGCGCGATTCTGCGCGCAGCGCAGCGAGCTGGAGGTGGCCGAGCGATGGTACAAAGAGAGCGCGCTGGAGGACCTCTTGGGCGTGGCCCTCGAACGGGTCAACGCGTCTCGGCTCTACCGGGGTCTGGACGTTTTGCGCCGGCACAAGGAGGCGCTCTGCGCCCATCTCATGGAGCGCTATCGCTCGTGGTTCGGGGTGGGATTTGAGTTCCTGCTCTACGATGTGACCAGCACATTCTTCGAGGGGCGGGCCGCGGCCAACGCCAAGGCGGCGCGCGGTTACAGCCGGGACAATCGCCCCGATTGCAGGCAGGTCTGCATCGGGCTGGTGGTCAGTCCCGAGGGGCTGCCGCTGGCCTACGAGGTCTTCGCCGGCAACCGCGCCGACGTGACCACCGTCGAGGAGATCGTGGGGGCCATGGAGGCCAGGTACGGGCAGGCCGGGCGGATCTGGGTCATGGACCGGGGCATGGTCAGCGAGGAGAACATCGCGTTTTTGCGCGCGCGCAACGCCCGCTACATCGTGGGCACGCCCAAGGCCCAGCTGCGGCGCTTCGAGCGGCAGCTCTTGGAGAAGGAAGATTGGGCCGAGGTGGTGCCCGGGGTGGAGGTCAAGATGATCGCCCACCCCGACGGGGCGGGCGCCGAACAGTTCGTGCTGTGCCGCTCCGCGGCGCGCAAAGACAAGGAGGCCGCGATGCTGCGCGGCCAGTTCGAGCGGCTGCTGGGCAAGCTCCAAGAGATCGACCGGGGCCTGCGCATGCGCCCCGGCCGCGACGCAGGCGCCATCGAGCGACGGGTGGGCCGCTGGCTGGGCCGCTTCACCGGAGCCGAGACGATGGTCGATGTCGTGGTGCTCCGCGACGGGCGCGGGGCGGCCATCGGCTTGGACATCACCCGGCGTCCCGGGCGGCTGGACTGGGCCAGCCACGCCCACGGGGCCTATCTGCTGCGCACCAACTGCACGGAGACCGACCCGGCGGCATTCTGGAAATGGTACATGCAGCTCGGGCAGGCCGAGTCGGCCTTCCGCACCGGCAAAAGCGACCTGGGCCTGCGGCCCGTCTTCCATCAGAAGACCCATCGGGTCGAGGCCCACATCCTGGTCTGCTTCCTGGCGCTGGCGCTCTGGCGCACCCTGGAGATGTGGATGCGCGGCAAGGGCCTGGGCACCTGCGCGCGCCAATTGCTCAAGGAGGTCAACACCGTGCGCAGCATGGACGTGGTGCTCCCGGTCAAGGATCGCGGCGAAGTGCGCCTGCGCGTGGTTGCCAAACCCGAGCGCCCCGTCGCCGAACTTCTCCACCGCCTCGGCGTCATCCTGCCCAACGCACCGAAATTGGTTGAAAATGTAGTGGAGAAAATCACCCCTTGAGCGACGTAACTCACTGCACGTCAACACGCGTCCTTCTCAAACTGGCGAACTTGGGCTAGCCGCGGCCATGCTTTCCTGACGTAGAATTTTGAAATAAAGACACCGCAGTATCGTGCTTGATTTTGATACAAGTCATCCAAGTGCTCATAAAGATTTAGGCCGACAAGTCGATGTCTCTCCCAGTCGTCATAGAAGACCCGCGCGCCCCACGCGTCCAAGAATTCAGCGACCTCTTGGACAAATTCTCTATCTTCACCTGCGAATGAAAGGACCAGGTCGTATTTTTGATTTTTCCGTTGGCATCTTCTCTTCATGTTTTCACGCTGCATACAGCAGCGATTGGAGTTGATTGACAGCGGCGCGGAGTTGGTCCGCCCCCCCAAACTTCCCGACGATCTCATTCACATTCCCGTGTTGCGAAATGGGCGGGACCTTAAGCACATCGGGCAACGTGAACTGGATCTCCCCGTCGGCAGCGTATTTTTCCAACAGATCCTCGAGAATCTCGCGGGCCTCGGGGGAGAAGAAGCGAAAGAAATTTGTTTCCTGTTTTTTCACCCGGTCGGCGCGCTGGCGGCGGGTGAGGAGCGGGGCGTTGAAGGCGAGGTGGCACAGGAGGTCGAACGGATCGGTGTCGGGTTTTCCGGCCTGGATAGCGACGGACGGGAAATCGATCCCGCGTTCGGCAAGCTGACGGATGATCTCGGCGCGCTCGTCGTTATCGATCCAGCGTGCGCGGAGATCCTCCGGGCCGGTGCAGAGCGTGCGGACCTTCTCGGCGGTGTAGTCCGTCAATTTAACCACCCTGAGCTTTTTGCCATCGGCAT
>MWDT01000363.1 GCA_002070825.1 Verrucomicrobia bacterium ADurb.Bin122 | reverse complement strand
AACTTGCACTCCACGCCCTGACGCGCGCTCTCGACGGCCATGTCAGCATCGATCTTCCAGCCGGGGATGCACGGGCTGAGCAGGTTGATGAAGGACGGGCCGTTGTGGTCGATCGCCTTCTTCATCTTGCGGAAGAGGTCGCCGATGTCGTGGATGCTCGCCTGCGCCACGTAGCCGAGGTTGTGCGCGAGCATGATCTTCGTGAGATCCTTGCGGTTGCCCTTGCGGCCGTACGACTCGCTGCCGACGGGCGTGGTGGTCGTGGCGGCGCCGAGCGGCGTGGCCGACGAACGCTGCACGCCGGTGTTCATGTAGGCACCGTTGTCGTAGCAGATGTAGGTGAGGTCGTGGCCGCGCTCCATCGCGCCGGAGAGCGATTGGAAGCCGATGTCGTAGGTGCCGCCGTCGCCGCCCATCACGACAAACTTCAGCTTCTTCTTCAGTTTGCCCTGACGCACGAGCGATTTGTAGCAGGCCTCGACGCCGCTCATCGTGGCGCTGGCGTTTTCAAACGCGGTATGAATCCACGGAATCTGCCAGCTGGAATACGGGAAGATGGAGCTGGCGACTTCGAGACAGCCGGTGGCGTTGCCCGCCACGATCTCGTACTCGTCGGAGATGCGCGTGAGCATCTTGGTGAAGATGCCGGTGGGGCAACCTGCGCACATGCGGTGGCCGCCTGAGAACGTGCCGGGCCGCTCGCACATGAGCTTCGTCTCGGGAGAAAGTTCGGCCAGCTGGCCGGTGGTCTGCTCGTTCATTGCTTGTCCCCCCTCACGTTGATCCAGATTCCCTGACGGTTGCCGACGGTGCCCTTGTCGAGGCAGATGCGGCTCTCGCTGATGATGTGTTCGATGTGCTGCAAGGTCAGCTCGCGTCCGCCCAGGCCGAAGGTGTGGGCCAGGAGCAACGGATGGTTGGTCGAGTAGCCGGAGACCGCCGTGCAGATTTCCGTGAAGACCGGGCCGTGCGCGCCGAAGCTCGCGCTGCGATCCAGCACGGTGACGATCTTGGCGCGCGAAAGCGCCTGCGCGATCTGCGCGTAGGGGAACGGGCGGAAGCTGCGAATCTTCAGCAGGCCGACCTTCTCGCCCTTCGTGCGCATCACGTCGATGACCTCCTTGATCTCGCCGCAGGCCGAGCTGAGGGCCACGAGCACGATCTCGGCATCGTCGAGGCGGTATTCTTCGAACAGGCCGTACTGGCGGCCAAAGGTTTTGGCGAACTCGTCCGACACCTCCTGGATCACGCGGAGGGCGTTGCGCATGCCCTGTTCCTGGCCGCGCTTGTGCTCGATGTAGTAGTCCTGCAGATCGAGCGCGCCCCACGTGACGGGGTGCTTGGTGTCGAGCACGCTGTGGTACGGCTTGTGCGGGCCGACGAAGGCGCGCACGGCCTGGTCGTCCTCCATCTGCATGGTCTGGATGGAGTGGCTGATGATGAAACCGTCCTGACAGACCATGAGCGGCAGGCGGACATCCGGGTGCTCGGCGATGCGGGCGGCCATGACGAGGTTGTCGTAGGCCTCCTGGTTGTTCTCGCTGTAGAGCTGGATCCAGCCGGAGTCGCGGGCGCCCATCGAATCGCTGTGATCGCAATGGATGTTGATCGGCCCGGTGAGCGCGCGGTTGACGAGGCTCATGAGCACGGGCTGGCGCATCGAGGCCGCCACGTAGAGCAGCTCCCACATGTACGCCATGCCGGCGGAGCTCGTGGCCGTCATCACGCGGCCGCCCGCGGCGCTGGCGCCGATGCAGGCGCTCATCGCGGAATGCTCGGACTCGACGGTGACAAACTCGGTGTCGACCTGGCCGTTGGCCACGAAGGTCGAGAAATCCTCCACGACCTGCGTGGACGGAGTGATGGGGAACGCCGCGACCACGTCGGGGTTGATCTGGCGCATGGCTTGCGCGCAGGCACCCGCACCCGTGATGGGCACAATCTTGGGTTTTCCGGATGAAACGTGCGTCATATCAAACCTCGTCGCGGACAAATTCGAGTGCCACGGCCTTGCCTTCCTTGTTGACCGGGCATTCACGGACGCAAAGGCCGCAGCCCTTGCAGTGGAAATATTCGATCTCTTTGACGAGCTTGCGGGGCGCGCCGGCGGCGTCGGTGCCGTCTTCGAGCTTGATCGCATCCTCGGGGCAGTACTCCCAGCACTTGAGGCAATGGATGCAATGCTCGCGATGCGTGACGGGACGCCACGTACGCCACGAGCCGGTTTCATATTTGGCGGCACTGCCCGCCTCCACGATGACTCCGCCGAGAGGCAGGTCCTGCCAGTTTTTAAGATCGCTCATGTGGGTACCTCAACCGATGTGGCAGAGGTCGTGCCCCTGCTGGATTGCCTGGATGTTTTTCTCGACCAGATCGGGGCCGAGCAGCTCGGCAAAGACGTGCTTCGCCTCGTGGCGCAACTGTTCGATCCCGATGATGTGCGGGGCGACCTTCGCAAAGGCGCCAAGCATGGTGGAGTTGGGGATCTCGCGCTTGAAAAGTTTGTGGGAAATGCTGTTGGCGGCGACGGTCACCACGCGGTTGTCCAGCCCGAGAATCTCGCGCACCTGGTCGGGCGTCTTCTCGATGTTCACCAGGAAAACCGTGTGCTCCATGGCGCCCTCGCGAATGGCGGGCAAAGCGAGCAGCGTGGCATCGATCACGATCACGATGTCCGGCGTGGTGACAGGCGTGTGGATGCGGATATAGCGGTCGCAAAAACGATTAAACGCCTTCACCGGGGCGCCGCGGCGCTCGGGGCCGTACTCGGGAAACGCGACGACATTGCGGCCGGT
>MWDT01000362.1 GCA_002070825.1 Verrucomicrobia bacterium ADurb.Bin122 | reverse complement strand
ATCCAAGCCCAGTCTCCCGACAATTTCCTCCACGAGTACAAGAACCTCCGGATCAAGGGCCGGATTCGGAACCGTACCGGGGCGGAGCTGTGCTTCCAGCGGCGCAAGGGGAACAAAAGTACATTGTTGGATGCCGATGGTGGCACGTTGCCCGACGCCGCGCTGGAGACGTTCCTTGGCAGCGTCGATCAGACGTATTTCTCGACGATGTTCGGCCTAGGCGCACGGGAGCTCAGAGACGGGGCGAAGCAGCTTCTGCGGGGCGAAGGCGCTATGGGGCAGGCGCTCTTCTCGGCCAGCATGGGAGGCACGCCGGTGCAGAAGGTGTTGGATTCGCTGCAGGCGGAGGCCGATCGGATCTTCAAGGGGCGGGCGACGGCGAATGTCACGCTGCGACCGGCCGTGAACAGCTACAAGGAGCTGATCAAGCAGAGTCGCGACGCGGTGGTCGGCGTCGAGAAATGGGAGGAAAACGAGCAGGCGCTGGCCAAGGCGGCGGAGGAAAGGCGGCGGCTGGAGGACGTGCTCGCCAAACTGGAAAGCGAGCTCGCCTGGATCGAGCGCTGCGAGACGGCGCTGCCCATCGTGGGCGAATTGGCCGAGGAGACGGAAAAACTCGCCCTGCTCCCGACGCTGCCCGAGGTCGCCGGCGACTTTATTGTGAGCGTGCGCGCGAAACGTGGAGCCGCGGAGCAAGCGCAGCGCGATGGGCAGGCTTTGGCGGAACAGCTCGGTCGGCTTCGCACGCAACTGGATGCGTGCATCGTGGACCGTGCGGTGCTGGCGGAGGCGGGCACGCTGGAGCGGCTGCATCGGGGCCTCGATATCTACCGCGAACGCAAAGCTGGTCTGGCCACGCTGCGGGAACAGTTGGCCGGTTTGGAGACGACGCTCGCGGTGGGCATGTGTAAGCTCGGGTTGAACGGGACGTTGGCCGAGCTGGGGCAACACCGGTTGGGCAGTGCGGCGCAGCTGGCCTGCGAAGAGTCGGCCGAGGCGTTGCAGGCCGCCCAACTTGAGGAGTCGAAGATCCTCGGCGGAGCGGAAACGCTGCCGGGAAAGATCGCGGAAAAGGAGCGGGAACTGGCGGCCTTGCCGGAGAAGAATCTCGAGGCCATCCGCGAAGCCTTGGCGGTGGCCGCCGAAGCGACCGACGCGGCCAAGACGCTCGCGACGAGCGAGACCGAGTTGCAACGGCATACCCGAACGGCGGCGACGCACCATCGTGCGCTCGCGGGCGCCCCGGCCGATTTCGAGGAGACGGTGCGGTTGCCCGTGCCCAGCGTTGCCACGATCCGCCGGCACAAGGCGGCGATTGAGAAGATTGCGAGCGATATTGATTCGGAGGAGAAGGCCCAGCGCGAAGCGCAGAAGCGGGTCCGGAGCCTCGAAGCCGAACTGGCCCGCCTCCAGCGACAGGGCGAACTGCCGACTGAGACGGCACTCACCGAAGCCCGGCGCACGCGGGATCGTGGCTGGCAGTTGGTGCTGGCTGAATGGAAGGGCGAAGGCGCCAAGGAGGAACTGGAGCCGGGCACGCCCCTGGAGGAGGCGTTTCCTCGCGCGGTCGACAAGGCCGACACGATCGCGGATCGGCTGCGGCTGGAAGCTGAAGCAGTGGCCCAAGCGGAAGAAAAACGTCTCCAGACCGCCGAGGCGCGAAAAATGGCGGACGAGTCGGGCGCGAAGTTGGCGGAACTCCGGGCGTCGGTGAAAGTATGCGACGCCGCATGGGCGGCCGAGTGGAAGCCGTGCGGCCTCGCTCCCCGTTCGCCCGAGGAAATGGAGGCATGGCGCGAGCAGTGGAGCCGCTTCTGCGACAGCCATGCGAAGCTCGTCGAAGCCCGGGAAACCGTGGAGAAGAAGTCGGCCCAGGTGCGAAAGGCGACCGAGCGGCTCGCCGCCGCGCTCGGCGGTTCCACGGAGAAGGAATTCGCCGTGCTGTTCGCCGCGGCACGCACCTTCGTGCAGGAGGGCGAACAGGCGGCAGGAGAGCGCAAGGCGCTCGCGAAGCAGTTGAACGAGCTCCGGGCCGAGTCGACCAAGGCGGCCCAGTCCCGCGAGCGCTTGCAGGCGGCGGTCGCCAGTGCGACCGAGAATTGGGGAAAACAATGCGTGGCGGTCGGCCTGCCCGAGGGCACTTCCCCAAAGGCGGGGGTGGTGCTGTTGCGCGAGCGCAGGGAATTGCTGGGCCGATTCGAGGACTGGAAAACGGGAACCGCGAAGTCCACACAGGCCGGTGACGACGTGGAGCGGTATGAACGCGAAGTCGCAACCGTGGCCGCCGCTCTCGGGATTGCGGGCGTGAATACCGAGGCGCTCGAGTCTGCGCTGTGGACCGCGCTGGAACAGGCCCGCGAGGCGGACCGGAGGCACAAGGCGTTGACCGAGCAGCGCGAGCAGGCCGAGGCGAAGTTGGCGGCTGTGCAGAAGAGCGAGGCCGAAGCCGAGGAGGCGCTGGGAGATCTCGCGCGGCGAGCAGGAGTGGCGACGGCCGCGGAACTCGACCCGGTGCTCACGCACTTGGAGCGGCGCGACGCCGCGCGGGCCGAGATCGACCGGCTGCGCAAGGAGTTGAGCCGGCATGCGCGCGGGCAAGGCGTGGACGAGTTTGTCGCGAAAGTGCGGAGCGAGGCCCCGTCCGAGTTGGCGGACCGCAAAGCCCATGCGGCACTGGAGAAACAGGAACTGGCGCGCGTGTTGGAGGGCGTCCGGCAGACGGTGTTTGGGCTGGAAGCGGTGAAGGCGGAACTGGTGACCGCCGGAGACAAGGCAGCCGATCTGCGACAACAGGCGGAG
>MWDT01000361.1 GCA_002070825.1 Verrucomicrobia bacterium ADurb.Bin122 | reverse complement strand
ATTCTGACGACGCCGCTGCAGGCAACTGCAGCGGCGTTTTTCTTTTGTCGAAACCGTCACGCCCCGGGCCGCAGCAGCCACAGACAAGAAGGCGCTGGCACCGATGCCTCACCACAACGCGTCGGGGGGCGACAATTTCGCTACCGACTGGCGCGGTGCAGACTGGTTTCAGATAAGTCTATTTCGATTCTGCGTCGTCATCGCCCACGAAATCCCATGGCTATATATCGAAAGATATATAGCCACACCATACTTTCGTAGGATCATAATTAAAAATAGCTTAATGGCAGTGCAAGTTCTTGAAACTCTCGCGTAAGATCCACGTCTTGCCGCGTTGTAAAAATGCTATTGTTAGAATGCATCCCCCGTTGTGAGACGCCCCCAGAAAACGCATCAAAGACCGGCCGTCGCCCCCACTTCTACGCCGGCCACGCCCCTCAGGAATCTCCGCTGGGCGGCATGAATCTGCCAAACCGCAGACCCCTACTATTCCAATGACCCGTGCCCCATCGAAACCCACCCCAGGCAACTACCGCTGGGTGATCTGCGCGCTCCTCTTTGCCGCGACCACCATCAATTACATCGACCGGCAGATCCTGGCGCTGCTCAAACCCATCCTCGACGACCAGCTCCACTGGACCAACGAACAGTTCGGCGACATCCAGGCCGCATTCCAAGGCGCCTACGCCGTCAGCCTCCTCTTCTTCGGCTGGTTCATCGACCGTTTCGGCGCGAAAATCGGCTATGCCGTCTCGATCGCCGCATGGAGCCTCGCCGCCCTCAGCCACGCCCTCGTCGGCTCCATCGGCGGCTTCTTCAACGCCCGCGTCGCCCTCGGCCTTGGTGAAGGTGGCAACTTCCCGGCCGCCATCAAGGCCACCGCCCTGTGGTTCCCCAAGCGCGAACGCGCCTTGGCCACCAGCATCTTCAACTCCGGCGCCAACGTCGGCGCCATCGCCGCCCCCGCCATCGTCCCCTGGGTCGCCCTCACCTGGGGCTGGCAGGCCGCCTTCATCGCGGCCGGCGCCGCCGGCTTCCTCTGGCTCGCCCTCTGGATTCCCTTCTTCAGCCTCCCCAGAAAGTCTACCCATCTCAGCGCCGACGAGCTCGCCCACATCGAAAGCGACACCGACGAGGTCCACTCCGACACCGGCGTGGCCAAGGCCTCCTGGGGCTCCCTTCTGAAACACCGCCAGACCTGGTCGTTTATCGCCGGCAAATTCCTCACCGATCCCGTCTGGTGGTTCTTCCTGAGCTGGCTGCCCGATTTCTTCAAAAAGACCCGCGGCCTCGACATCAAAAACAGTGCCATCCTCCTCGTCGCCATCTACGCGATCGTCACCGTGTTGAGCATCGGCGGCGGCTGGCTCACCGGCGCCCTCACCAAACGCGGCTGGAGCGTCACCCGCGCCCGCAAGACCGGCATGTTCCTCTACGCCTGCTGCGTCATCCCCATCCTCGCCGTCACCACCGTCGGCGACTGGCCCGCCGTCCTCCTCATCGGCCTCGCGGGCGCCGCCCACCAAGCCTGGTCCGCCAACCTCTACACCACCGTCTCCGACATGTTCCCGAAGTACGCCGTCGCCTCCGTCGTCGGCCTCGGCAGCGTCGCCGGCGCGCTCAGCGGCATCCTCTTCCAAAAAGCCGTCGGCCGCATGCTCGATCACTTCACCGCCATCGGCAACGTCACCAGCGGCTACATGATGCTCTTCGCCATCTGCGCCTTCGCCTACCTCGTGGCCTTCGCTGTCAATCATCTGCTCGCCCCCAAGTACGTCCCCTTCTCGCTCGAAAAAGAATGATGCTCTCCGCCTCGCTCCGTCGCCTCGGTCAACGCACCGCCCTGCTCTTCGCACTCGCCTGCCCGACACTCGGCTGGGCCCTCGGCACGGAGCGTTTCGTCGCCTTCGAGCCTGCGCCCGACACCACCGCGTTGATCGCCGACGGACGCGCCGCGCCCATCCTCATTGATTCCGCCGACTGGCCCGGCGTCCGCCGCGCCGCCGGCGATCTCCAGGCAGACTTCGAGCGCGTCGCCGGCATCCGGCCTGTCCTCGGCGCCGAGTCCCCCGCGGCCACGCCCTTCGCCGTCATCGTCGGCACGCTCGGCAAAAGCCCGCTCATCGACTCGCTCGCCCAGTCTGGCAAACTCGACACCACCGGCATCTCCGGCCGTTGGGAGGCGTTTCAAATCGAGACCGTCGAGCAGCCGTTGCCCGGCATCGACCGCGCCCTCGTCATCGCCGGCAGCGACAAACGCGGCACCATCTACGGCATCTACGAACTCTCCCAACAAATCGGCGTCTCGCCCTGGTACTGGTGGGCCGACGTCCCGACCGTGCGCCGCGACACCGTCCTCATCCGCTCCGTCCGTCTCGTCGAGGCCGGCCCCACGGTGAAATACCGCGGCATCTTTCTCAACGACGAGGCGCCCGCCCTCTCCGGCTGGGCCGCAGAAAAGTTCGGCGGCATCAACAGCAAGATGTACGCGCACGTCTTCGAGCTCATCCTCCGCCTGCGCGGCAACTTCCTCTGGCCCGCGATGTGGAACAACGCCTTCAACGAGGACGACCCTGAAAGCCCGCGCCTCGCCGACGAGTACGGCATCGTCATGAGCACCTCTCACCACGAGCCCATGATGCGCTCACAGCAGGAGTGGGCCCGTAACGGCTCCGGCCACTGGAACTACGCCACCAACGGCGAAACGCTGCGCCAATTCTGGGCCGACGGCGTCCGCCGCAACCGCGACCTCGAAAGCATCGTCACCCTCGCCATGCGCGGCGACGGCGACGAGCCCATGTC
>MWDT01000360.1 GCA_002070825.1 Verrucomicrobia bacterium ADurb.Bin122 | reverse complement strand
GCAACTCATCCAATCCACCGAGCTCGGGCAGGCCCTCCGGCAGCGGCGCACCCGACTCGCCCGGCATGCCGATCACGCCCACCAGCCGGAGCGGGTGCGCGGAGGCTTCGCCGAGTTCGTCGGCAAACGCACGCGCGTCGGCGTTCCACCCCAGCAGGGCCGTGCGCTGCCGCAGGCGCTCGCGCCACGCCGGCACTCCCGTCACCACCGCATAGAAAAGACTGCGCCACGCGTACAGGAACAGCAGCGTGGCCGCGCAGCCAAACACCACGAACAAGCGCGAAATCGGCGGATCGAAGCGCAGCACCAGCGACACCCCCAGATACGCGGCGAACCAAAACGCCGTGCCCTTCAGGATGATGTTCATCGCCTGATAACGCCGCAGCAGGAGCCGCCCGTCGTAGAGATTGAGATGGGCAAACGCCCCGACCAGAAACGCCGTACCCATGAACACCAGCGGCAGGTAGTCGCGCAGCCGCGCGTTTTGCACCTCCACAAACACCATGCCCCACGGCGTGCGATAGCGCAGCCAATACCCCACCAGCAGGCCGCCCAGCACCATCACGGCATCCCCCGCCAGCAACACCAACGGCAGCAGGCGCTGGCGGACGGACGGCAGGGGGCGGAGGGAGTCGCTCATGGAAATCGCTGGCATACAATCGCCAGTCAGTGGACATGCAAGCCGATGCAGCCCCACCCGGCGAAAGATAACCGTGAAAAATGGCCCTACCACCCCGGCCCCGCCTTTCATTTTTCACCCTTCACTCTTCACCATTCACTCCTTCCTCCCTGCTTGACCGTCGCCGCTGCCACCGGCCATGGTGCAGCCACATGTCCACCAACGACCCACGCGCGAAGAAAGCGCTGCTGCTCAAGCTGGCGCTCGCCGCCGTCGTAGTCCTCGTCGCCGGCGCCTTTCTCCTGCGCGGCGGGCATCCGAAGGAGTGGCTCAATCAGGGCCTCGCGCTCATCCGCAGCGCCGGTCCGGTGACGTTCTTCGTCGCGATGGCCCTCCTCCCGGGCTGCGGCGTCCCGATACTCGCGTTCTCCCTGCCCGCCGGCTCCCTCTTCGGCGAACAGCTCGGCATGACCAACGTCGTCCTACTCTCGCTGGCCGCCGTGACCGTCAACCTGGTCCTCACCTACTGGCTGGCCCGGAGCGCCCTGCGCCCGCTGCTTTCCAAACTCGTCGCCCGCCTCGGCTACAAGTTGCCCGAAGTCTCCTCCGCCGATGCCGGCGACCTGATCCTCATCCTGCGTGTCACGCCCGGATTTCCCTTCTTCGTGCAAAACTACCTGCTCGGCCTCGCCGATGCGCCGGTGCGCCCCTACCTCGTGCTCTCCTGCTCCATCGTCTGGGCCTACCAGGTGGCGTTCGTGCTCTTCGGCGACGCGCTGCTCCACGGCAAGGGCAAGATCGCCCTCATGGCGCTCGGCGGACTCGTGGCACTCGGCGCGCTCACGCACCTCATCCGAAAACACTACGCCAAGAAACAACGCGCCGCCGCGACCGCCGCATGAGTCCACGCGACGGCACGCTTTACGGTGAGGCCAGCGACCGCGTGGAAACGGTCACCGACTTCACGCGCCGCGTGAAACGTCTGCTCGAAGGCGGCATCCAGCCCGGCTGGATCAAGGGCGAGGTCTCCAATCTGCGCGCACAGGCCAGCGGCCACGTTTACTTTTCGCTCAAGGATGCCGGCGCGCAGCTCAGCGCGGTGATGTTTCGCGGCGACGCCGCGCGGCAGAGCGTGCGCCTGCGCGACGGCCAGCAGATCGTGGCCTTTGGCGGACTCAGCCTCTACGAGCCGCGCGGGCAGTACCAACTCGTCGTCCGCGCCGTGATCGAGGATGGCGTCGGCCGCCTCCAGCGGGAGTTCGAGGCGCTCAAGCAACGCCTCGCCGCCGAGGGTCTGTTCGCCCCGGAGAACAAGCTTCCGCTCCCGACGATGCCCGCGACCATCGGATTCATCACCTCGCCGACGGGCGCCGCCGTGCAGGATTTCATCCGCATCCTCCAGCGTCGCGACTGGCGCGGCCGGCTCGTCGTGTTGCCCGCCAAGGTCCAGGGCGAAGGCGCCGCCGCCGACATGATCGCACAGCTCGCGGAGGCCGAGACACTCGGGATTTTCGACCTGCTCGTGATCGGCCGGGGAGGCGGCAGCATCGAGGATCTGTGGGCCTTCAACGAAGAGCCGCTCGTGCGCGCCGTCGCCGCCTGCCGCCTGCCGATCATCTCCGCCGTCGGCCACGAGATCGATTTCACGCTCTGCGATTTCGCCGCCGACGTGCGCGCCGAGACACCCAGCGCCGCCGCCGAGCTCATCTCCAGCCGCTTCATCGACGGCGTCAGCCGCGCCGCACGCGCCTCCGAAGCCCTCGCCGCACACGCCGAAGCCGGCCTGGAAAACGCGGAGCAGGCGCTCGCCCATGCGCGCAGCCGGCTGCGGCTGCTCACGCCGGAGGCCCAGATCGAGCGCGGACATCTGCGCCTCGACGACCTGCGCAACCGCCTCGCCTCCGCCGGCCAGCACGCGACGCTGCGCCAGCGGCAACGCCTCGACCGCGCACGCGCCCTCCTCGCGCAGCGTTCACCGGAGACGCGCGTGCAGATCGCCTCGCACCGGCTGCTCGATCTTTGGAAACGCCTGCAGGCCGCGAGCCCGCAATCGGTACTCAACCGCGGCTTCATCATCCTGCGCGACGCCGAAGGCCGGCCCATCCAGCGCCGCGCCGCCGTCCCGGCCAATCAAACGCTCACCGCGCAGTTCGCCGACGGCGACCTACCCGTGAAGCCGGTGGAAT
>MWDT01000359.1 GCA_002070825.1 Verrucomicrobia bacterium ADurb.Bin122 | reverse complement strand
CCACATGACGCTCGACGACATCAAGCGCGCCCTGCTCGTATCCTACGAACAGGATGGAGGCATAAACCATCTCGACGGGACCAACCTCCCGTCGGAGGAGTCGATCAACCGGCTCGCGGCGGATTTCATGCACCTGCTCTTTCCCGGGTTCTTTGAGCAACGCCCCCTCGCGCGCCGCGAAGTGGCCGAGCTCACCGAGCAGCGCCTCCGAGACGTGGCCCGCAGACTGACCACCGAGATCGCCAAGAGCCTGCGGTTCGCGCGCGATCCCAAGCCGGAAGAAAACGCCCAGCGCCTCACGATGCAGTTGCTCCGCGAGTTCCCCAACATCCGCCGCATCGCCCACACCGACGTCTCCGCCGCCTACAATGGCGATCCGGCCGCGCGCAGCGTCGACGAGATCATCCTCGCCTACCCCTGCGTGCTCGTGATCTCGCTGCAACGCATCGCCCACGTCCTCTACAAACTGGGCGTGCCCCTCGTTCCCCGCCTCATCACCGAGTACGCGCACGAAAAAACCGGCTGCGACATCCACCCGGGGGCGGAAATCGGCGACCATTTCTTCATCGACCACTGCACCGGCGTCGTCATCGGCGAAACCGCGCGCATCGGCCATCACGTCAAAATCTACCAGGGCGTGACGCTCGGCGCGAAGTCGTTCGAAGTCGATGATGACGGCAACCCGGTCAAAGGCGTCAAACGCCACCCCGACGTCGAGGACTACGTGACCATCTATGCACACGCCACGATCCTCGGCGGGCGCACACGGCTCGGCCAGCACTCGATCATCGGCGCCAACGTGTGGGTGATGCAAAGCATCCCTCCGCAAAGCATCGCCTACTACAAAGACGAAGGGCTCATCGTGCGCCCGCGCAATCAACGCGAGCAAGCCATGGGCTCGACTCAGCCCCACGACGCCCAAGTGCTCGACTGGGAAATCTGACCCCCAGTGAGTGACGGCGCCCCATCCCGGGCGCCGGCTCGCACGCGGCGCGACTACAACCAGCGCTTCCCCGCATCCGGCGCAGATCCGGATGACGCATCCCGGCTCAAATCATCGGACGTACACCGGGCCATAGCCGCCTGCAATTCCGGCAGGCGGATCGGCTTGCTCACATAATCATCCATCCCGGCCGACAAACACACATCGCGGTCGCCCTCCATGGCGTGCGCCGTCATCGCGATGACTTTCATCTTGCGCCCATCCAGCCGCAACCGGCGCGTCGCCTCGTAGCCATCCATCTCCGGCATCTGGCAATCCATCAGAATCACGTCGTAGTCGGCACGGCGAACTGCCGAGAGCACATCGAAACCATTGGCAACCACGTCGGCGTGGTAACCGAGTTTTTTCAACAACAGCACGGCCACCTGTTGATTCACAGTATTGTCCTCCGCCACGAGCACCCGGATCGCTTTCTCGGGGACGGCCTCGGGCGAGGCAGGCCTCGCGTCTGCCGGCTCCGCAACAAGAACAGGCTCCGGCGCGGGCACAGTCGACTGGGGCGGCGGCGTCAGGGCGCCCAGCGCAGACAGCAGCTCCTGCTGCCGAATCGGCTTCATCAAAACCTGCCCAACGCGCAACTCGTCGAGAGTCTCGCGATCAATCCGAAGCCCTACGCCGGAGAGGAGCAATAAACGCAAACCCGCGAGCGCAGGCTCCTGCCGTAACGCCCGGGCAAGTCCCAACCCATCCATCCCGGGCATGCCTTGGTCAATGACCGCCCAATCGAAAGTCGATCCCGCCGCCGTCGCGGCGCGCACCAAGGTCAACGCCTCCGGACCACTCGATGCGAGCTGGCAGCGCCGCCCCGATGCCTCGATGTAGTGCTGCAAAACCTTCCGCGTCGGCGCGTGGTTATCCACCACCAGCACGCGCCCACCCGGCACGACGACCGACGCCGGCCCAGTGGCACTGGCCAGCTGACGGTCCAGCCAAAGAGCAAACCAGAAGGTCGCTCCGCCGCCTGGCACGCTGGCCACGCCAAGCGAGCCGCCCATCAGCTCGACGAGCTGCTTGCTGATGGCCAGCCCCAGACCAGTGCCACCCACACGCCGGCTCGTCTGTTCATCCGCCTGATTAAATGGCTGGAAAATCTTTGCCTGAGCTTCCGAGCTCAGACCGATACCGGTATCGGCGACCGTCACGCGGACACGCACACGCGTCGGAGTGACCTCCTCCTGCGACACCGAAACGACCACCTCGCCGCGCTCGGTGAACTTCACCGCGTTGCCCAAAAGATTGAGCAGCACCTGCCGGATACGCCCGGGGTCTCCACACAAATCGCATGGCAGGTCCGCCGGGGTGAATGCGACCAGCTCCAGACCCTTGGCCGCGGCGCGCGCTGCCAGTAAGTCGAGCGAATCGTCTATCGTCGCACGCAGATTGAAATCCACGCGGTCGATACGCATCTTGCCGGCCTCGATCTTCGAGAAATCCAGAATATCATCAATGACCGTCAACAACGCCTCGGCGCTGTAGCGGATCGTCTGAGCAAACTCACGCGGCTCGCCCTCGATATTGGTATCGAGCAGGAGATGGCTCATCCCGATGATCCCATTCATCGGAGTGCGGATCTCGTGACTCATGTTGGCTAGAAACGCACTCTTCGCACGGGTGTTGGCCTCCGCCGCATCGCGCGCGCGCTTCAGCTCGTCCTCGATCAAACGCCGCTCCGTAATGTCCCGTGCGATGCCCAGCACACCGGCATTTTCGCCGCCACGCTGATAGGCCCGCGCGCTGACCTCCATCCAGATGATCTTGCCCCCCTGCGTCCGGATGTGGCTCTGAAAAACGATCGTCCCCTTT
>MWDT01000358.1 GCA_002070825.1 Verrucomicrobia bacterium ADurb.Bin122 | reverse complement strand
CCCACGGAGCCCGGCACCCCACTCAAGGCCCACTACATGTCCAGCGTCTCCGCCGACTACTGGACCGCGATGGGCATCCCCCTGCTGCGCGGACGATTCCTTGAGGAGGCCGACAGCCACCGCCCCGCCCGCGTGTGCGTCGTCGACCAGGCCTTTGCCAACCGCTACTGGCCCGGCGGCGATGCCGTGGGCCGTCGCATCGCCAAAGACATCAATGTCACTGAGGAAAACGCCATCACCATCGTCGGCGTCGTCGGCGAGGTCAAACAGGCCTCGCTCACCGAGAGCGCCGGCCACGGCGCGATTTATTTCCCCCACGACGGCTCCTTCTACTTTTCGGTGATCCTCCGCACCGCCCTGCCGCCGGAGACGCTCGCCCCCGCCGTGCGCAAGGCCGTGCTCGAGATCGATCCGGGCCAGCCGATCGACGACCTCAAACCACTGCAGACGCTCATCGACGAAAGCCTGATTGCCCACCGCTCGCCCGCCGTGCTCGCCGCCCTCTTCTCCGCGGTCGCGCTCCTGCTTGCCGCGCTCGGCACCTACGGCGTGCTCGCCTATGCCGTAGGCCAGCGCCAGCGCGAGATCGGCGTACGCATGGCGCTCGGCGCTCACCCGCAACAGATCCTCACCCAGTTCCTCGGGCTCGGCGCGATCCTGCTCCTCATCGGCCTGTTACTCGGGCTCGCCGGGACGTGGGCCACCGGGCTGGCCATGCAGTCGCTGCTCTACGGTGTCGGCCCGATGAACCTCGCCGTGCTCGCCGCCACCGCCCTCGTTCTCACCCTCGTGGTCATCTGCGCGCTTTATCTGCCCGCCCGACGCGCCGCCCACGTGGATCCCCTCGTCGCCCTCCGTGCCGAATAACGGCCCTCATCTCATGAACCGTCCACGTCGCCCCTCCACGCTCACGCCCGTGCGCGCACAGCTGGCGTTTGCCGAATTGCTGATTGCCGTGGCCAACGCCCGGCCCCACGCGCAGCCACGGTCGGCCGCGGTGTCGTCCGGTCGGAGTCACCGCGGGCAGGCTCATCGCCAATCCACGGCAGGTGCGCCACTCACGTTATCGCCGCGCCCCTGAGTTGCAGGGGCGCCGCCCGGCCCCACGCGCAGCCACGGCGGAGCGAAAACGTGGCATTGCAAATCCCTCATGAGGGGCGCAATTTCTTAACAATGAGCGACTTCCCAAATTTCTTCCTGCAGGCGCCCACCGCGCAAAACGCGTTGGACCTTTTTAAAGGCGAGTGGTCGACGCGGCTGCCCGATGCCACGGGACTGGTCGCGAGCACCGGCCCCGTCCGCGCCTGCGAAGACTACCGGGTGCACTGGTTCGAAAAGCATATTCCAGGCGGCTATGCCGGGAAACGCGTCTTGGAGCTCGGGCCGCTGGAGGCGGGGCACTCGTAGATGTTGCAACACGCCGGCGCGGCAAAAGTCGTGGCCATCGAGGCCGCCGCACGTGCCTACCTGAAATGCCTCGTGATGAAGGAAACCTTCGCACTGGACCGCGTCGAGTTTCGCCTCGGCGATTTCATCCCCTATCTGAAGTCGTCCACCGAGACCTTCGACGTGGCGCTGGCCAGCGGCGTCGTCTACCACCAGAAAAATCCGGTCGAGCTCTTGTCGCTGCTCGCGGGCCGCGCCCGGCATCTCTTTATCTGGACCCATTACTACGACGCGCAGTTCATGGCGGCGCGCCAGGACATCGGGCGCTATTTCGAGCCCCAACCACTGCCCAACGAAGTGGCGGGCTTTGCCCACCATCTCTATCGGAAACGCTACGCCGAGGCACTCGAATGGAAGGGCTTTTGTGGCGGCGGCGATATCGACACCTCATGGCTGACGAAGGCCGACCTGCTCGGCGCACTTCAGAATTTCGGCTTTGAGATCGTCGAAACGTGGGACGAACGCAAAGACGGCCAGCCCACCAACCCCAACGGCCCGAGCATCCTCATCGCCGCCCGCGCCCGATAATCGCCCGGCCCCGCCATCGGGGCTTGGAAAGGTGCGTGGCACGCGCTGCCGAAAGGCAATTGCAAGAGATATTAATAAACTATTTTATAATAAGTTACAAACTAAACAGCAAAACCGTAACACAGGGTATATACACTAATTTTTGCCTTTAGTCTTGGGCAGACGCGAAGCGAGTCGTTGTTAGCCCCAAATACCCCTTTAGCTTGCCATGACGAACCCGTTCCGCGCACTCCATCCCCGCTGCTTTGCCGCGGCCGTGGCATGCCTGTGCATGGCGCTCATCGTGGCATTCGGCGCAACCGTGGCACGCGCTGCGCCGCCACTCCCCGAGCCCCCGGAAGGCGTGTCGGTGATCGCACACGCCAGAGATATCTGGGCGATTGGGGCCAACCAACGCAACCTCCCCCATCCCGTCCGCCTCGAAGGTCGCGTCAACTACGCCGATCCCGACTGGCACCTCCTATGGATGGAGTTTGAAGGCGAAGGATTTTTCCTCCCCCTGGCGACCAACGCCCCCGCGCTCAAGGCCGGCCAACGCGTCCGCCTCGAAGGCACCTTCATCCCCGACGAGGGACTCGACGCCGCCCGCATCCAAGTCACCGTGCTCGACGAGCACCAACCCATCACGCCCATGGCCACGACCGGGCGACTGGGCGAGATACGCACCTTCGACCGACGCGTCATCTCGATGGAAGCCTACGTCGACGACCAGCAATCCATCGATAGCGCACACCTCCGCTTGTGGCTCATCGTCGAAGGCCGCTCCGTCATCGCCTGGGTGCCCCCCGGCGACCCGGTTAATCCTGACGACTGGCGCGGACGCTTCGTGAAGCTCAAGGCCCT
>MWDT01000357.1 GCA_002070825.1 Verrucomicrobia bacterium ADurb.Bin122 | reverse complement strand
CACCAGTGGTCTGGATGCGCTGCTCGCCGCCGTCAACAACCGCGTGCGCTTCGATGCGGCGCAGTCGCTGACCGTCGCCGAACAACTCCAGGCGCGCAGCAACATCGGTGCCGTCGCGGCCAGTGATGTCGGCAACACCGACACCGATTTTGTCGCGGTCTTTGTGGGTGCGCTGGTCTGATGAGCCTCGCATCGCGCATCAGTGCGCTGGCCAGTCGTGTCGGGCTCGAGGTCAAGACCAAGATCGACGCAACCCACCCCGGTCTGGCCCGGGCGTGGGTGTGCTTCGGCTACGTCGGCAACCAGATCGTCGTGCGCTCGTCGCACAACGTGGCCAGCGTGACCCGGACGGCGGCAGGCCGCTACCGCGTGACCTTCGCCACCGCCATGCCGGACGCCAACTACTGCTGGACGGCGCTCGCCCGCAGCAGCACCAACAGCGGCACGCAGCGCATTGCCATCGTGCGATCCAGCACCGACCTGAAGACCGCCCAGTACGTCGACATCAGTTGCGCCACCACGGCCGCATCGTTCGACGACTCCTCCGAAATCAACCTTACGGTGTTCCGCTGATGGCCTACACACAAGCACACCTCGACGCACTGGAAGCGGCGCTGGTCAAGGGCGAAAAGCGCGTGACCTTTGGCGACAAGACCGTCGAGTACCGCAGCGTCGATGAACTCCAGGCCGCCATTGCGGCGGTCAAGCGCGACCTCTTCGAGCAGGCCGTGGATACCGGGCTGTGGCCTGGCGCGCCACGCCAGATCCGGGTCACCACCGGCAAAGGGTTCTGAACATGCAATGGTTTGACCGAATGCGTAGACGCGTCGGCATGAGTCTGCTTGGCGGTACCCCGTTCTATGACGGTATCGGTGGTGGCCGTCGCGCCCTGGCGTGGCAGGTTGGCAATCCCGGTGCGGTCGCAGCGCTGGCGTTCACCCAGAACGAATTGCGCGCCAAGAGCCGCGATCTGGTACGCCGCAATGCCTGGGCAGCGGCAGGCGTTGAAGCCTTTGTCTCGAACGCCATCGGCACCGGCATCAAGCCGCAGAGCATGCTGGCCGATCAGCCCCTGCGCGAAGCGATCCACAGCCTGTGGTGGGACTGGTGCGAGGAGGCCGATGCCGCCGGACTGACCGATTTCTACGGACTGCAGGCCTTGGCCTGTCGCGCCATGCTCGAAGGCGGGGAATGTCTGGTGCGGCTGCGCTATCGCCGCCCGGAGGATGGCCTGCCGGTGGGCCTGCAATTGCAGTTGCTCGAACCCGAACACCTGCCAGCCACGCTGAATCAGGAATTGGCTTCGGGAAATGTGATCCGTGCGGGCATCGAATTCGACAAGCTCGGACGGCGGGTGGCTTACCACCTGTATCGCTCACACCCGGGTGATGGCTCACTGGCTCCGATGTCGGGCACCGGTGGCGTGGTGGGCGGTCTCGACACAGTGCGTGTCCCGGCCAGCGAAATCATTCACCTGTTTCGTCCCTTGCGGCCCGGACAGATCCGGGGCGAACCGTGGCTGGCGCGCGCACTGGTCAAGCTCAACGAACTCGACCAGTACGACGACGCCGAGCTCGTGCGCAAGAAAACCGCCGCGATGTTTGCGGGCTTCATCACGCGCCTGTCCCCCGAGGACAACCTGATGGGTGAAGGACTGCCGGATGCCAGTGGTGCAGCGTTGGCCGGGCTGGAGCCGGGCACGATGCAGATCCTGGAGCCCGGCGAGGACGTGAAGTTCAGTCAGCCCGCCGACGTTGGCGCGAGCTACGCCGAATTCCTGCGCATGCAGTTCCGGGCGGTGGCAGCGGCGATGGGCATCACCTACGAGATGCTGACCGGCGACCTGACGCAAGTGAACTACTCGTCGATCCGGGCCGGGCTGCTGGAGTTTCGCCGCCGCTGTGAGGCCATCCAGCACGGCGTGATCGTCCACCAGCTGTGCCGCCCGATCTGGCGTGCCTGGATGGAGCAGGCGCTACTTGAAGGCGCGCTGGCGCTGCCGCAGTTCACCGAGAAGAAGCGCGACTACTTCGCGGCCAAATGGATTCCACAGGGTTGGCAGTGGGTCGATCCCAAGAAGGAATTCGACGCGATGCTGACCGCCATTCGCGCCGGGCTGCTGTCTCGCTCGGAAGCCATCTCGGCCTTCGGCTACGACGCCGAGGACATCGACCGCGAGATCGCCGCCGACAACCAGCGTGCCGATGCGCTCGGTCTGGTCTTTGACTCTGACCTGCGCCACGACAAAGCGCCCCAACCATCGGCATCGGGCGCTCCCATAAATGCGGCCGCCACAGTGGCCGTGCCGCAAGACCAACAGGACAACTGACATGCAACTCGTTCATCTGGCGTCCCGCCTCTACGGGACGCCGCTCCTCATTGCGCGTCCCAAACTCGACGTGATCCTCTCCGTGCTGGGTTCCCGCATCGGCTTGCCCGATCTGGACATGGCGATGCCGCTGCCCATGCCGCGCCAGAACGCCACATCGGGTCAGGCGGGCATTGCCGTCATCCCGGTGGTCGGCACGCTGGTCAGACGTTCGATGGGTATCGAAGCCGCCTCTGGCCTGATGTCCTACGGCGAGATCGAAGCCCGACTGGACGCCGCGCTGGCCGACCCACAGGTGGCGGGCATCCTGCTCGATCTGGATTCGCCCGGCGGCGAGGCATCGGGTGTGTTCGAGTTGGCCGAGCGCATCCGCGCTGCCAGCACCATCAAGCCGATCTGGGCGCACGCCAACGATGCCGCGTACTCGGCGGCTTTTGCCATCGCGGCAGCCTGCCAGCGCCTGACGCTGTCGCAGACCGCTGGCGTCGGGTCG
>MWDT01000356.1 GCA_002070825.1 Verrucomicrobia bacterium ADurb.Bin122 | reverse complement strand
GGCGCGCTCGGCTTCGAGGATCTTTTCGGCGACCGCCGCGCAGGCGTATTTGAAAAACAGCCGCATATCCGTCGCCACCTGGTCGTTTCGGGAGCGGGCGGTGTGGAGCTTGGCCGCGGCGGGCACGCGCTGCGTGAGCGCCTGCTCGATGTTCATGTGCACGTCTTCGAGCTTCGTGTCCCAAGTGAACTTGCCTTCGCGCACCTCGTGCAGGATCGCGTCGAGGCCGGCATGGATGGCGTCGCGCTCCTCGGCCGTGATGAGGCCGACGTGCGCGAGCATGGCCGAGTGGGCCTTGCTGCCCTGGATGTCGAACGGTGCCAGCCGATGATCGAAAGACACGGACTCGCTAAAACGCAGCATGAGCTCGGCGGGACCGGACGAGAATCGACCGCCCCAGGTGACTTGGGATGATTGGGCCATACGGCCCCGAGCACAGGCACCGGCTCGCGGCGCGGCAACGCGAAAGAGTGGTTGCCCTCGTTTCTTGCCGCCGCCACATCCTCGCCCATGCGGACACGTCCCAGCCTGCTCGTTTTATGGCTCTGCGCCTGTGCCCTCGCCTGCGCCCAGCCGCTGCCGCCGCCCGCCCACGCGCAGGCTCCCGTCGAGGTGGCCAAGAGCAGCACGTCGATCTACATCGGCAGCGTCAGCCTCTCGCTCGACCGGCTGGCCCGCACCGAGACCGGCTACGCCGCCGTCTACAACGCCCGCGTCTTCCCCTTCTTTTTCGAGAGCGAGTCGGGGCAGTTTTCCATCGAGTTTTCCGACGACCAGCTCCGCCAGATCGAGCGCGGCGAGCAGGTCAACTTCACCGGCACCGCGCGCAACCACCGGGGCCGCGACCGGCGCATCACCGGACGCGTCACGCCCACCGACGCCCAGAGCGGCGCCATCAAGGTGCGCATCTTCGTGACGGAGAAAATCCGCCTCGTCTTCGAGACGACCTACCGCTTCGCCGAGAAGTGAGGCGCACGCGCCAGCCGCCCGGCGCGCGCCACGATCAGACCACGCGCGACCAGAGGACCTTGAGGTAACGGCTTTCGAGGCAGTTCGAGTAAACCGGATGATCCGCGCCCGGCCCCGTGCGGTCGAAGAACTGCAAGCGCCGGTGCCGGCGGTGCGCCGCCTTGATCACGTGTTGCTCAAAATCCTCCAGGCTCAGCAGGCCCGAGCACGAGCACGTCACGAAGATGCCGCCCGGCTTCACCAGTGAGATGGCGAGCTGGTTGAGGTCTTCGTACTTCTGGCGGCCCTCCCAGTTGCCGGCCTCGTCGCGCGTGAAAATGAACTTCGGCGGGTCGAGGATCACCACGTCCCACGACTCGCCGTTGGTCTGCATCTGGCGGGCGTACGCAAACGCATCGGCGTGCACGAATTTCAGGCGCGCCTGGTTGAGGTTGGCGTTGCGCTTGGCCTGCGCGATGGCCGCCTCGTCGAGATCGACCGACGTCACCTCCTCGGCGCCGCCGAGGACCTTGGCACAGAGGGAAAACCCGCCCGTATAGCAGCACAGATCGAGCACGCGCGCGCCCTTCGTGAAGCGCGCGATGCCCTTCCGGTTTTCGCGCTGGTCGCAGAAAAAGCCCGTCTTGTGCCCCTCGCCGAAATCCACCTCGTAGCGCACGCCGTGCTCGCGGATCTTCACCTTCATCGGCGCCGCCTCGTTGGTCTCCTTAAACGTCGACGGCTTGATGCCCTCCAGGCTGCCGAGATCGTGGTCCACCTGCACGCGGGCAAACTTCGTGCCCGCCAGCTCGTGCAGGAGCGGCAGCCACCGCGGCAACCGTTGCGCGATGCCCAGGCTGTACACCTCGCACAGCAGCGTGTCGCCGTAGCGGTCGATCGTCAGACCGCTCAGCCCGTCGCCGTCGGAGTTGATCAACCGGTACGCATCCGTGCACGCATCCAGCGCGAACAACTCGCGCCGCAACGCCACCGCCCGCCGGATCGCCAGCTCGAAATAACTCTCGTCCACCGGATCCTGCGAGTGCGACACCACCCGCAGCGGGATCTTCGCGCGCGGGTTGAACAACCCGCCGCCGAGCCGCTGCCCGGCCTTGTCGTACACCGTCACGAAATCGCCCGGACGCGCGTCGGGCGACACCTGCCCGAGCAGGCGCGGGAAGATCGCCGGCTGAAACGTGAAATATTTCAACTGCGCCCACGGCCGCTGCCAGGTGGAGCGGTCGATGGGAGCCGGCGGCGCTTTTTCCGCCTTTTCGGCGGTCTCGGGAGGGAGTCTGTCTTCGGACATGCCCCACCGTGATGAGCAGAAGTCCGACCGGCGGCCAGCCTGCTTTCTGGGACAAATTTCGCGCCCTGGGCCGGTGGGGAAAAGATGGCGCGACGGGGGAGGCTCGAACTCCCGACCGTCGGTTTAGAAAACCGATGCTCTATCCAGCTGAGCTACCGTCGCGTGACCTTGCCGCACATAACGCAGTATTCGCGCCGGACGTTTCAACCCAAAACATCCCCCGTCCCCGGAAAGCCCCCGAACCGGCGCCCGAGTCCACCGCCTACCGTTTCGGTCTTCACCTTGGCGCCCCCAGCCGCCAAGCTCCCACACCACCCAGCCAGCCGTTCCACTTGCCGCCGATGCGCTTAACGCGTCTTGCGCCGCCCCTGCCAACGGTCCCCAGCCGCCTTCATCCCCCACCCTCCGTGCCCCTCGCCATGAAAACGAAGCGTCCCGCCACCGCCCTGCTGCCCACCTCCTACGCCCCGTGGCTCGCCGCGCTCAAAGCCCGCGTGCGCTCGGCCCAGCTCCAAGCCGCCGCCCGCGTCAACCACGAGTTGCTGCGGCTGTACTGGGACCTTGGACG
>MWDT01000355.1 GCA_002070825.1 Verrucomicrobia bacterium ADurb.Bin122 | reverse complement strand
GCGGCCTGGCGGATCGAGATCGACCAGGACGCGTGCCGCAAATGCGGCGCGTGCCTGAAAGCCTGCAAGGCGCAGTGCATCGATCTGCGCACGGCCGAGATCGACGCCTCGCGTTGCGTCGGTTGCTTTAACTGCGTGCCCGTGTGTACCGAGGGCGGTATCGGGCTTGTGTGGAAATGGCAGCGCGGCGCCGGAAAAACGTCGGCTCCAGCTGCGTCCGCGGTGACGCCGTCCGATGCGGGACGGCGTGCCTTCATCGGAGCCTCCACTCTGGCGCTGACCGCTGCGGCGGGGGTGGCGGGCGTCGTCGTGGCCGAGGCAGGCCGCCGTCGGCGCGGGCAGGGGCGAGGCCCGCAGGATCAGGGGATCGTGTTTGGCCCGGTGTGCCCGCCCGGCTCGAAAAGCGTGGAGCGCTTTCTCGACGTCTGCACTGCGTGTCACCTTTGTGTGAGCGCCTGTCCGACGGGCGTGCTGCGGCCCGCTTCGCTTGAGTATGGCTGGGCCGGCTTGACCAAGCCGCAGATGGATTTCTCCAAGTCGTTTTGTAATTTCGACTGCAACCGCTGCGGCGAGGTTTGCCCCGAGGGCGCGATCCTCCCGCTCGCGCTTGCGGAAAAGAAGACCACGCAGCTCGGCGTGGCGCGTTTCCGCCGGCGCATGTGTATCGTGCACGAAGCGGGCACGGCGTGCGGTGCCTGCGCGGAGCATTGTCCGACCGGCGCGGTCCACATGGTGCCGTTTTGCGATGGCCTGACGATTCCGCAGGTCGAGCCGGAGCAGTGCATCGGCTGCGGGGCGTGCGAGTATGCGTGCCCGGTGCGACCCGCGCGCGCGATCCGCGTCGAGGCGTTGCCGGTGCACGGTCGCGCCATCGTGGTGAAGGACAAGCCGGCGGAGTCGCCCGCTCCGGTCGACGACTTCCCATTTTAGCCCGGAAGGGGTTGGCCGGTCGGTGGCGTTATGCCGGGCGTCAGAGACTCATGGTGAGTGTCTGACGCCTCTCTCATGCTTTCCTCCCCCCTGGCTTTGTGGTGTTTGAGAATCGGCACGCGGCTGGCCGTGTGCGGCGCGTGCCTCGCTGCGGTGGTGGTGCAGGCGCAGACGTGGCCGCGCTCCACGCCGGAGGCGCAGGGGATCGATTCGCGCGGCATCGCGCAACTGCTCGCCCAAGTGCAGCGGGAGAACATCGGCATCCACAGTTTTGCGGTCATACGGCACGGGCATGTGGTGGCGGAGGCGTACCGTTATCCGTACACGGCGACGACCCGGCATGTGCTTTACTCGGGCTCCAAGAGTTTCACGTCGGCACTCTTGGGGATCGCCATTGAGCAGGGGCTGATCTCGGGCGTCGACGAGCATGTGGTCGATTTTTTCCCGGACAAGTTGCCTGCCACCGTTCCCGAGAATTTGCGCCAGATGCGGCTGCGGCACCTGCTCACGATGTCCACGGGCCATGCGAGCGACACGATGTCGCGCATCACGTCCTCGGGCGACTGGGTGAAGGCGTTTCTCGCGTTGCCGGTCGAGAACACGCCGGGCTCGAGGTTCGTTTACAACTCGGGCGCGACGGTGATGCTCTCGGCGGCGATCCAGCAGCGCAGCGGCATGAACCTGCTCGCGTTTGCGGAGCGGCATCTGTTTCCGAAGCTCGGCATCACGGACTACACGTGGGAGGCGGGCCCGAATCAGCTGACCGCCGGCGGCTGGGGCCTGTCGTTGCGCCTGCTCGATTTTGCGCGGCTCGGGCAGCTCTATCTCAAAAACGGCGAGTTCAACGGGCAACGCGTGGTGCCGGCGGACTGGGTCGCCGAATCGACGCACAGCCACATCGACAGCAACAACGTGAATCCATTCTGGGGGAGCGGCTATGGGTACCAGTTTTGGATGAACGATTTTGGCGGCTACCGTGCGGATGGCGCCTATGGGCAGTACGCCTTTGTGCTGCCCGAGTACGATGCCGTGGTGGTCTTTAACTCGCATTTGAGCGACACGGAGATGCCCGCGAAGCTGGTGCGCCGCTGGCTGTTGCCCGCCATGCGCTCGGCCTCGCCCCTGCCGGACAATCCCGCCGCCGTCGCCCTGATCGAGCGCAGCGCGGCGGTGCTCGCCGCCTCCTCGTCGACCTCGCTCACGTTTACCACGCTGCCGCAGGATTGCCTGCGCCTGCCCGGCGAGCCGGCGACGTTTGCCGCCGAGGCGCGTGGCGCGACCTCGTACCAGTGGTTCAAGGACGGTGCCGCGATCTCCGGGGCGACCTCGGCCACGCTCACGCTTGCTTCCGTGACACCGGAGCAGGCGGGTCGCTACTCGGTGGAGGCGCGCAACGCCACCTCCTCGCTCATGAGCTACGCGGTCGAGTTGAAGGTGGGCTGGAGCCAGCTAGTGGCGCTCTCCTCGCGTGCGCCCGCCGGCACTGGCGAGCAGACGCTGATCATGGGCTTTGCTTTCGCCGGCGCCGGCTCGAAGCCGCTGCTGGTGCGTGGAGTCGGGCCTGGCCTGCTCGCGGGCGCCCCCGATCTCGCCGGACGCCTGCTCAACGACCCGCGCCTCACGTTGCACAACATGGACGATGGCACGACCACCGCCGAAAACGACAACTGGGGCGGCACGGCGGCGTTGCGCACGGCCTTTGCCGCCACGGGGGTTGGCGGCCTCGCCGATGCCTCGGCCGACGCGGCTCTCGTGGCCGACCTGTCGGGCAATCTTTATTCGGCGCACGTGACCGGTGCCGACGGCGGCGTCGGGGTGGCGCTGGCGGAGGCGTACGATGCGGATGCGTCGCGGCATGATCGCCGGCTCAAAGCCCTCTCCGTGCGCAATCAGGTCGGG
>MWDT01000354.1 GCA_002070825.1 Verrucomicrobia bacterium ADurb.Bin122 | reverse complement strand
TCGAGCGTCGAGTAGGGGAGCATCGAGTACTCGGCGGTCAACCAGCCGCCGGGCACGCCCTGCTGGCGCATCCAGGAGGGAACCTTGGGCTCGATGGTGGCCGCGCAGATGACGCGCGTGGCGCCGAAGCTGACGAGCACCGAGCCGGAGGCGTGGGGGGCGATGTTGGCCTCGAAGGTGATTTTGCGGAGTTGGTCGGCCTGGCGGCCGTCGGCGCGGGGAGCGGTTGACATAAATTATTCGGTTGGGGCGCTCTCTTCGCGCTCGATGGGTTTGATCGGAGGGATGGGGGCGCGGCCGGCCTGTTCGGTCATGAACGCGATGAGGCGGTCGTTGAAATCCTTGGCGGGGTCGTGGCCCATGCGCTTGAGCGCGTGGGTGAGCGCGGCGACCTCGACGAGGCGGGCCATGTCTCGGCCGGGGCGCACGTAGAGTTCGACGTGCGCGAGGCGCAGCCCGAGGATCTCGTAGTAATAATCCTCCAGCCCGGTGCGCTCCTCGAGGGCGTCGGGCGTCCACTCATAGAGGGAGACGACGAGGTCGATGCGTTTATCGCGGCGGACGCTTTTGATGCCGAACATGTCGGCGACATTGATGATGCCGAGGCCGCGGCACTCCATGTAGCCGCGGTTGAGCGGTCGGCTGGAGGCCATGAGCTCGCGTTCGTCGACGAGCTTGATGACGGTGAGATCGTCGGCGACGAGGGAGTGGCCGCGCTCGATGAGGGCGAGGGCGCACTCGCTTTTGCCGACGCCGCTGCTGCCGCGGAGCATGACGCCGACGCCCTTCACGTCGAGGGTGGTGGCGTGCTCGGTGGTGGAGGGGGCAAACTCGTTGTCGATGCAGAGGGTCGCCACATTGATCCAGTTCATCGTGATCATGGGCGTGCGGAAGATGGGCAGGTTGAGCGCATCGGCCACGGCGAGCATCGGGTGCGTGGGCTGGAAATTGCGGGTCAACACGAGGCAGGGGATGCCGCAGCGCACCAAGGCATCGAGACGCTCGATCTGCTGCTTCTGGTTGAGCGTCTTCAGGTAGGTCATCTCGGCGGCGCCGAGCACCTGAATGCGTTTGTTTGCGATGTACTTTAGAAAGCCGGTGAGCGCGAGGGACGGGCGATTGATGGAGCCCTCGCGGATCATGCGGTGCATGCCGGCGCCGCCGTTGACGAGCTCCATCTTCAGCTTGTCGCGGTAGGTCTCGTAGAAGTGGGCGACGGTGATGCCTTGGATGGCTTTTCGTTTAACGGCGTTGGGGCTCGGGGGCATGGTCAGAGGTCGAAGTCTTCACCGAGATAGTGTTTGCGGGCCTGTTCATCATTGATGAGGAAGTCGGCGTTGCCCTCGGTGAGCACGCGGCCCTTGTGAATCAAATAGGCGCGATCGACGATGCGCAGCGTTTCGCGGACGTTGTGGTCGGTGATGATGACACCGATGCCGCGCTGCTTGAGCTGGAGGATGAGCTTTTGAACCTCGGCGACGGAGATGGGGTCGATCGCGGCGAAAGGCTCATCCATCAGGAGAAACTTGGGGCGCGTGACGAGTGCGCGGGCGATCTCCAGGCGGCGGCGTTCGCCGCCGGACAGGGTGAACGCCTTTTGTTTGGCCACGTGAGCGAGCGCGAGCTCGTCGAGGTGCTGCTTGACGCGGGCGCCGCGCTCGCGGGTCGGCACGCCGATGGTCTCGACGATGGCCAGAATGTTTTCCTCCACGGTCAGTTTCCGGAAAACGGAGGCCTCCTGTGGGAGATAGCCGATGCCGCGGCGTGCGCGCTCGTGCATCCGCAGGTGAGTGATGTCGCGGTTGTCGATGGAGACCTGTCCGGCGGAGGCGGGGACGAGGCCGACAATCATGTAGAAGGTGGTGGTTTTGCCGGCGCCGTTGGGGCCGAGCAGGCCGACGACCTCGCCCGCACCGATGCGTAGGTTAACACCATCGACGACGCGGCGCTCGCCATAGATTTTGACGAGTCCGCTGGTCCGGATCTCGGAGGCCGCCGGCTGGCGTGGCGTGGTGGGCTTTGGGGCGTCCATTATTTTTGGCCCTGGCGCGAGGGGGGAAGCTTGATGGTCGGTGCGGTGTCCTGCGTGGCGGCAGGGACCGGCTTTGCGGGCTCTGGCGCAGGTGCGGTTTGTGCCGGCGCGGTCGGGGCGGCCTGCGTGGCGCCCGGCTGGGCCGGGGTTGCGGGAGCGGGGACCTTTTTGTCGGGATCGAAGCCGAGGTCGCGCACGGGCGGGCCGACAAGGCGGACATTGTTGCCGAGGACGCGGCGCTCGCCACGCAGGAGCATCAGGCTGTCGCCGGTCCAGGTGATATTGGCGCCGTGGTCGATGACGACGGGGGTTTCGGTGAGGGTGATTTTATCGTCGCCTGGGAGGACGACGGCACGTCCGCAGGTCGCTTCGCGGTCGGCCTGGATGATTTTGACGCTGCCCGTGGCGACGAGCGATTTGAAGCGGTTTTTCTCGGCGACGACGTCGGTTTTTTCACCGAGGCGCATGGAGACGACTTCGATGCGGTCGCAGGTGATTCGGAGATTGGTGCCGGTGACGACGACATCGCCCGTGAAGAGCGTGGTCATCTCCGTGTCGGTGCTGCGGGATTCGAAGTGCTTGCTCGTGATTTCGGTGGGAACCGGGGTGGCTTCCTCCTTGGCGGAGAGCGTGGGCAGCGCCGCACAGAGGGCGAAACAGAGGAGGCGGGCGAGGCGGTGGCTCATTGGAGGATTTGGTTGAGTTGGGCGCGGAAGATGACGTGGACGTCGTCGTCGATCACGACTTTTTTCTGGCGGTGATCGTAGCTCCAGCGGAGACCGCGCATATCGACGTCGTCTCGGATGAGGTGCAT
>MWDT01000353.1 GCA_002070825.1 Verrucomicrobia bacterium ADurb.Bin122 | reverse complement strand
CCCCCCGCCGCGCGCCACAACGCGCGCGTGCGGCACGGCGGCGTCTTGCGGATCGACGATCCGCAAGCGGAGGACTTCGGCCCCCAACGGGCCGGCCAGCGTTACAGCGGCGAGCGACAACAGAACGGGAATGCGCATGGCTGAGCAGCCATCGTAGCACGATTGTTGTTTTTGTGCTACCAAGTGCGGCAGGCCCTCGTCCTGCGGCGGCCTCCCGGGCCGTCCAGAGCGGGGCTGAGAGCCCCGCGCAGCCTGGGAGGCTGCCCCCCATAGGTGCTACATTTGTTCCAGCAATGCAGAATTTTCAGTTCCATAACCCCGTAAAGATCCTGTTCGGCCGCGGCCGGATCGCCGATCTCGGCTCCGAAATCCCCGCCGAAGCGCGCGTCCTGATGACCTACGGCGGGGGAAGCATCCGGCGAAACGGCGTCTACGCTCAGGCGCGCGCGGCGCTCGCGGACCGCCGCGTGGAGGAGTTCGGCGGCATCGAACCGAACCCCGAGTACGCCACCCTGATGCGCGCGGTGGAGAAGATCCGCGCGGAAAGGCTGGACTTCCTGCTGGCCGTGGGCGGCGGTTCGGTGCTCGACGGCACCAAGTTCATCGCCGCCGCGGCGCCGTTTACCGGCGGCGATCCCTGGGACATGGTGGCCAAAAAGGCGCCCGTCGCCGCCGCCCTGCCCATCGGCTGCGTCCTCACGCTGCCCGCCACGGGTTCGGAGATGAACCCTTTCGCGGTGGTCTCCCGCCGCTCAACGAGCGACAAGCTGGCTTTTGAAAGCCCGCTGCTCTACCCGCGCTTTTCGGTGCTGGACCCGGAAACCACCTTCACGCTTCCCGCGCGCCAGGTGGCTAACCCAAGTTCGTCACGGCAACGGGGATTTGGGCGATTTTTGGGCGGACCTGACGCGCAACTGGCTTGTTGCCAACAGCCGTTTCTTCAAAACGCGATGTAGTGCAGACCTACCCTCTTGCAGCCCGGCTGCAGTCGTGACAACATCGCCACAGAATGTTTTTGCGGCGGCACGAGCGATCCAAGGACGGCAAGCCGCACACGTATTGGTCGTTGGTCGAGACGGTACGCACCGCGGACGGGCCGCGGCAGCGAACGCTCTGCTATCTCGGCGAGCTGAATGGTTCGGCTCAGGCGCGCTGGTTGAAGAGCATCGAGGTCTTCAACGAGCAAGGTGAGAGCCGCCAACTGAAGCTGTTTCCCTCCGAGATCGAGCCGCCGGAGGATGATTCGGCTGTCGCGCGCGTGCGCCTCGACCAAGTGCGGTTGGAGCGCTCGCGCCGCTTCGGCGACTGCTTTCTCGGGTTGGAGTTGTGGCGGCGCTTGGAGCTGGACCGCTTCTGGGAGCCGCTGCTGGACCGGCCCGAAGATCGCGCCGACGTGCCGTGGTCGCGCGTGGCCGCGCTGCTGGCCATCAACCGGCTGTGCGCGCCGGGCAGCGAACTGGCCATCGAAGAGCGCTGGTATCCCGCCACCGCGCTCGACGACTTGCTCACGATCGAGGACGGTAAGCTCAACGACACGCGCCTGTACCGCTGCCTGGACCGGCTGCTGCCGCACAAGACGAAACTCGAGCGGCACCTGGCGCGCCGTTACGGAGAGCTGTTCGCGGCCGAGTTCGACGTGCTGCTGTACGATCTGACCAGCAGCTACGTCGAAGGCGCAGCTGAAAAAGACCCCATGCTGCGCCGCGGGTACTCGCGCGATCACCGGCCGGACTGCAAGCAGGTGGTGATCGCCCTGATCGTCAACGTAGACGGGTTCCCGCTCAGTTACGAAACCTTCGATGGCAACCGCGCCGATGTGACCACGCTGGAGACGGTGCTGCGCATGGTGGAGCGAAAGTACGGCAAGGCGCGGCGGGTGTGGGTGTTTGATCGCGGCATCGTGAGCGAGGACAACCTCGCGGCCCTCCGACGCCGCGGCGGTCAGTACTTGGTGGGCACGCCGCGGGCGAAGCTGAAGCAGTTCGAGCGTCAGTTGCTGGAAGGCGGCTGGGAGCAGGTGCGGCCCGACGTGGAGGTGAAGCTGGTTTTGACGCCGCAAGGCGAGGAGACCTACATCCTGTGCCGCTCGACTGCGCGGCGGGAAAAGGAACAGGCGATCCGCAGCCGCTTTTCCACGCGCATGGAGAAGGCGCTTGCGGCGCTCGCCAAGCGCGTCGCCGCGGGCCGCCTGAAGGATCGCCATAAGATCGAGCGCAACCTCGGCAGCATTCAGGCACGCCATCCCCAAGTGGCGGACCTGTATCAGGTGACCGTCACGGAAGCTGGTGGCCGTCTGGGGCTGGACTGGAAGCACATCGAGGGCCGGCAAACGTGGCAGCGTGCCCGCGAGGGCGCTTACCTGTTACGCACCAACCTGCCGGCCGCTGATCCCGAAACGCTGTGGAAGAGCTACATCCAGCTCACGGAAGCCGAAGCGGCTTTCCGCGCGCTGAAGAGCGAGCTGTCGATCCGGCCCATCTTCCATCAACTTGAGCGGCGAGCCAAGGCGCACATCCTGGTGGCGTTTCTCGGCTACGCGCTCTGGGTAACGCTGAAGCACCTGCTGATGCGAAAGCGCTCGGCGTTGTCGCCCTCGCGGGCGTTGGTGTTGCTCAGCAGCCTGGTCAGCGCCGATATCGTACTGCCCACCACCGACGGCCGCGAGATCCGCCTGCGCCGTGTCACCACCCCGAGTGCGCAGCAAAAACGGCTGCTCGACCAACTCGGATTGGCGATTCCCGACCGCCTCAAATTCGATCACGAATGTAGTGCAGACTCAGCGATAGCCTGAGCTCATTTCAAAGGACTTATCCCCCGCTCGGCCGTTGCCGTGACGAACTTGGGCTA
>MWDT01000352.1 GCA_002070825.1 Verrucomicrobia bacterium ADurb.Bin122 | reverse complement strand
TCCTCTTTGGCGTCCTTCACCTGATGGCCCCGGAAGTGTTGGCCATTGAGGACTGTCGCGCCGGGGCAGAGGCGTTTCACATCCTGCACGCTTTTCCCCATGCGGCTGCCTTCGTGGGTGATGAACGGCACGATGGTCTTTCCCGTGAAATCGTGGGCTTCGAGGAAGGTCATTACCGGCGGGGCGATGGTGCTCCACCAGTTTGGCGAACCGATGAAGATCGTGTCATAGCCGGCGAGGTCCGGCCCGTTCGACTTAATCGCCGGGCGGAAGTCGGCGTTGAGCTCGCGTTTGGCCTGATCCTCGACGGCGGCGGCGGTGGTCGGGTAGGGCTCGACAGGAATGATTTCGAAGATATCCGCGCCGCTGGCTTCTTGGATCATGTGGGCGATCACGGCAGTGTTGCCGGTGAACGAGAAATAGACGACGAGCACTTTGGGGGCCGGCGCGGGGGCTTGCGCGTGCGCGGCGGGAGCGGAAATCAGACTGGCGATGAGCAGAGACAGAAACGCGAGGAGCGGCTTCATTGGAGACTGGAGTTTATCGGATTTGTTGGCGCGGATGGTAGCCGGGGTAGACGAGCCTGGCCCCTTCATGGTTGCTCGAACTTTTGTGATCTTGCTCAAAAATGCGCGATTCGCGTTTGCCGGCGCAGTCGAGGGGCGGCCAATCTCGCCGCTTCTATGATTCCCCGACTCCCCATTATCCGGTTCGTCTCGGTGCTGGTGTTCGCGCTCGTGGCGTCGACGTCGGCGCTTGCGGCGGTGAAGGTCGCCTGCGTGGGTGACAGCATCACGGCGGGCTACGCGCTGGCCGATCCTGCGTGCGATGCCTATCCGGCGCAGCTCGCACGGCTGCTGGGCGACAGCTACGAGGTGCGTAATTTCGGTGTGAGCGCAGCCACGCTCATGGACGCTGGCAATTACCCCTACCGCGAACGCCCGGCGCACGCCGAGGCGTTGGCCTGGGGCGCCGACGTCGTCGTGATCGCCCTTGGCACCAACGACACGAAACTGGACAACCTTGCGGCGCATCCCGACAACTTTCTGCCGAGCTACCACGGGCTGATTGCGCGTCTGCGGGCCGCCAACCCCGCTGCGAAGTTCGTTCTCTGCCTGCCGCCGCCGGCGTTTCCGGAGGGCATGGGAATCAGCAATCAGATCTTGGAGGCGCAGATTCTGCCGCTGATCCGGCAGGTCGCGGCCGACGAAAAACTGACACTGCTCGATCTCCACACGCCGCTGGCCGACGCTGTGGAGCATTTCCCTGACAAGATTCATCCCGATGCAGTGGCGGCGGGCCGCATCGCGCGGCTGGTTTACGGCGAGGTGATGTTTGCTACGACACCGCCGGCGCAGTCGCTCGATCCGGCGGTGAACACGGCCGTGGTGCCGGTGACGCGGCTGGAGGACGATTCCTACAACTGGTGGACGCGTCACGCCGAGGTGCTGGCGACGGGCGCGTCGGCGGCGCCGGAGGTGGTGATGATCGGCGATTCGATCACGCATTTCTGGGCCGGCGAGCCGCGCGCGAACAACGTCAACGGCCCGCAGGCGTGGTCGGCGACGTTTGGCGCCCGCCGCGTGCTCAACCTCGGCTTTGGCTGGGATCGCACGCAGAACGTGCTCTGGCGGCTCGATCACGGGGAGTTTGCCGGGCTGCACCCAAAGCTCGTCGTCCTGAATATCGGCACGAACAATTTCTCGGGCACGGAGCACTCGCGTGCCAACACGCCGGAGGAGGTTGCTGCCGGCATCCGCGCGATCCGTGCGAAGCTCCGCGAGCTCAGCCCCGAGACGCACGTGCTCGTGATGGGCGTGCTCCCGCGTGGGCACCAGTCCGGTGATTTCTTCCGCGCGCCGATCAGATCGCTCAACGCGATCCTCGCGCGCGAGCTGGTCGGCGAGCCGAACACGACGTTCCTCGACATCTGGTCGCGTTACCTCGATGCCGAGGGCCGCATGGCGCCGGCGCTGATGCCCGATGTTACGCACCCGTCCGAGGCGGGCTACGCGATCTGGGGCAAGGCAATCGCCGAGAGCGGGCTGCTGCCGTAATCGCGCCGCACAGCGCCGGTTGTCCGATCAGGATGCCGGCGCGGCGAAAAGATTTCTCCACTCGGAGAGAAATAGCGCTTGCCAGTCGGGGCCTGAGTGCCCTTTTTCGCCCTTCTCTTGTTTTTCGGGCCGTAGCGTAGCCTGGTAGCGCGCTTGCATGGGGTGCAAGAGGTCGTGAGTTCGAATCTCACCGGCCCGACCATTTTAACCACACTGGGAGAATGCAAAGTAGAGAGGGTTCAACGCCTTCAGGCTCTTGGTGGTGGCCACTCGCACTGGCGGCGACGATCATCGTCGCCTCGTCTCGCAGCCAGATGGCGGCTCCACAAATCGTCGATTTCGACAAGTTCGCGCACTTTTGCGTGTACGGACTCCTCGGTTCGCTGGTGTACCGCTGCCGCGTCGGCCGGCGCTGGGCCTGGTGGGCCGTGCTGCTCGTGTCGGCTTTTGGCGGGACGGATGAACTCCACCAGAGTTTCACGCCGGGACGCAGCATGGAGTGGGCAGACTGGATTTGCGACACGACGGGAGCGGCGCTGGCGGTGTCGCTGTATGCGCGCTGGACATGGTACCGGCGCTTGTTGGAGTGCCGGTTGAACCGCGCTCGCGCCGAGAAGTCGGTGCCGCCCGTGTCTGCCCCTGCATCCAATGCCGCCTGACAACACCCAACGCATCGCGACCCTGCGCGCCGAACTGGCGCGGCACGACGAGTTGTACTACCGGCAGGCACGTCCGGAGCTTCCCGACTACGATTACGACCGGCTGAAACGCGAGCTGGCCGATCTGGAGG
>MWDT01000351.1 GCA_002070825.1 Verrucomicrobia bacterium ADurb.Bin122 | reverse complement strand
CTCATCTGCGAGACGGAGCCACGCAGCACCCGCAAGCAGATGCGTGGGGTGCGCCGTCGTGAATGCCTTCAGCTTATCGGAGGTGCGAGCCGCCGCGTACTCCTTGGCGATGCCGGCCTCGCGCTGCTCGACGTACATTTCATAGCCGCCCTTGCCGAGAATCGCCGCGAGCACCACGGCGCAACCAATCAGGATCGCCGTGCGGTTCTTCGCCCAAAACATCTGCAACTGCACCCCGAAGGTCTCTGCAGGATGGAGCGGTGCGTTGTCTTGGGATTGGGAATGGTGGGACGCGTCAGGGTTGGTCATGGAAATGAAACTTGGACCAAAACAAATGCCCCTCCCTCTGTAAATGCCGGAAATCGAAGCGTCACCGACGGCCCACAAGGCACGCGGGCCGAAGGCCGCCCGCCACTCAGTCGAAGACCACGGTCTTGTTGCCGTAAACGAGCACCCGGTGCTCCAAGTGCCAGCGCACCGCCTGCGCGAGCACCGTCTTTTCGAGGTCGCGTCCGCGGCGCACCAGATCGTCCACGCTGTGGCGATGCGTCACGCGTGCCACGTCCTGCTGGATGATCGGGCCTTCATCGAGCATCCGCGTCGCATAGTGCGCCGTGGCGCCGATGAGTTTCACGCCGCGCTGGTAGGCCTGATGGTACGGCTTGCCTCCGGCAAACGCCGGCAGGAACGAGTGATGGATGTTGATCACCGGACGGCCGAAAGCCGTCAGCATCTCCGCGGAGAGCACCTGCATGTAGCGGGCCAGCACCACCAGCTCGACATCCAGCTCGCGCAGCAACGCCATCTGGCGGGCCTCGGCATCCGCCTTGGTCGCCGCAGTCACCGGAACGTGATAAAAGGGCAACCCGTAGCCACGCGCCACCGGCTCAAGCGTCTCATGGTTCGACACCACCGCGACGATCTCGCAGGGGAACTCGTTGGCGCGCCACCGCAGCACCAAGTCATGGAAGCAATGGTCTGCCTTCGAGACGAACAGCGCCACCCGCGTCCGCTTCGTCGTCGCCGCCACCGACGACTGCATCCCCAGCACACCCGCGAATTCCTGAAACGCGTCCACCTCCGCATGCGCACTCGAGCTCGCCGACGGCTCCCACTCGATGCGCTGGAAAAACACGCCTTCTTCCAAATCGCGGTGCTGATCCGCATGCAGGATGTTTCCCCCGCGCGTGAATATCCAACCCGCCGTTTTGGCAACGAGACCAGGCTGATCGGGACCGTGAAGCAGAGCGACGAGTGTTTCGGCAGACATGTTCAACAAAGAGACGAAGAGCCGCCAACAAACCACACCCAGCCGCTGCCGCAACGGCATTTTCCGCCCGCGCCCCGCCGATGCCGGGATTGACTTGCCCGCGCAGATGCGAATCCCATGGGCCTCGCCATCGCCGCCGGTGCGAGGCGAGCCTCTCATGACCGAATCCTCTCATCGGATCTGCTCGATCGTCTTTGTCGCGGACCACCATGGCCGGGTGCTCCTGCAACACCGCCGCAAACGCCCCAACCTCGGCCTCTGGACCAGTTGCGGCGGCAAACTCAAACGCGAGCTCGGCGAATCGCCCTTCGACTGCGCCCTGCGCGAGCTCCACGAGGAAACCGGCTTCCGCGCCTCCGCCGACGACCTGCAGCTCTTCGCCGTCGTCAACGAAAACGCCTACGAGGGCGACGACCACTGGCTCATGTTCCTCTTCCGCCTCCGCCAGCCGATGGACACGCTCCCGCCCGCCTGCGTCGAGGGCGCATTCCAGTTTTTCCAACCCAGCGAACTGCTCAGCCTTCCCATTCCACCGGTCGACCGCCGCTACCTCTGGCCACTCTTTTTCGAGCAACGCCCCGAGGTCGTCGCCCTGAGCATCGACTGCGCCGGCGGCAATCACGGCGACGCCATCTACGAGCAAGGCGCGTCCATCGATACCTTGGAAAACACCCTCGCCTCGCTGAGCCTCGCGCCCGCGCCCCTCACCCGATGACGCCTGCCCGCCCCACCCTGCGCCACGCGCACCTCGATGCCTGCGACCGCCGCATCCCGCTCGGCGCGCGCACGCTCCTCATGGGCATCGTCAACGTCACCCCCGACTCCTTTTTCGACGGCGCCCACCACGACCAACCCGAGCAGGCACGCGCGCACGGCCTGCGCCTCGCTGCCGAAGGCGCCGACATCCTCGACCTCGGAGGCGAATCCACGCGCCCCGGCTGGGCTCCCGCCACGGAGGAAGAGGAACGCCAACGCGTCGGCCCCGCACTTCGTCGCCTCCTCTCGGCCCATCCCCTGCCGATCTCCATCGACACCACCAAGGCCATCATCGCCGCCGAATCGCTCTGCCTCGGCGCCTGCATCGTCAACGACATCTGGGGCCTGCAAGGCGACCCCGACATGGCGCGCGTCGTCGGCGAGCACCACGCCGCCGTCGTCATCATGCACAACCAGCACGGCACCGATTATCCCGGCGACATCGTCGCCGCGCTGCGCGACTTCTTCCGCCGCTCGCTCGACATCGCCGCCCGGCACGACATCCGCGAAAGCTCCATCGTCCTCGACCCCGGCATCGGCTTCGGCAAAACGCCCGCTCAAAACCTCGAGTTACTCCGCCGTCTCGACGAGCTCCACGACCTCGGATTCCCCCTGCTCCTCGGCGCCTCCAGAAAATCCTTCATCGGCAAAGTCCTCGACCTGCCGCCCCCCGAGCGCCTCGAAGGCACGCTCGCCAGCACCACGCTCGCCGTCGCACAGGGCGTCGCCATCGTCCGCGTCCACGACGTACAGGCCAACCTCCGCGCCGCCCGCACCGCCGAAGCCATCCTCCACGCCTAACCTTTTCCCCGATGATCGAAATCA
>MWDT01000350.1 GCA_002070825.1 Verrucomicrobia bacterium ADurb.Bin122 | reverse complement strand
GTGCACCACACGGGCTCGGGTGGCATGCAGCGAATCAGAGAGGCGTGGCATATGCCCACCATGGCCGCACGCAGGCCGCCGAAAAGAACTTTTCGTCGAGCCGCTGCGCAGTTGGCAAAGCCGCCGGCTTCGGCATCGTGGCGGCACTCATGCCGCGTTTCCCGATTTCCGAGCACTGCAATGGCCGGGTTTTCTTCAACCCGCGCCATCATCCCAGGATCTGGCCCTGGAGCATCCTGTTCTGGAAATGCACGAGCCGCCCCGCACGCTGGCCGCGCTGGGTGGAGATCGCATCGCGCACGCCGCCCGCGGCGCCCGGCCCCGGAGAAATCGCCGCCACCTGGATCAACCACGCCACCTTTCTGCTCCAGACACCGCTGGGCAACGTGCTCACCGACCCGGTGTACAGCCCGTGCTGCGGCCCCGAGGGCCGCTACGGCATCCGCCGCGTCCATGCCCCGGCGGTGGAGTTCGACGCGCTCCCGAAGATCGCCGCCGTCCTGCTCAGCCACGACCACTACGACCATTGCGACCTGCCGACGCTCAGCCGCCTCGCCGCCGCCCACGATCCGGTGCTGATCACGCCACTGGGCAACGCCGACCTCGGCCACCGCGCAGGCTTTCGCCAGATCGTGGAGCTCGATTGGTGGCAGGCGCACACGCTCACGCCGGGACTCGTCGTCACCGCCACGCCCGCACGGCACTGGAGCAACCGCGTCACCGGCTGGCGCAACCGCCGGCTCTGGGCCGGTTTCAACCTGCGCTGCGGGGCGCGCACCGTGCACTTCGCCGGTGACACCGCCTACGACGACCAGATGTTCGACGAGATCCGTCACCGCCTCGGACCGCCCGATCTCGCGCTGCTGCCGATCGGCGCCTACGAGCCGCGCTGGTTCATGAAAACGCAGCACTGCACCCCGGCCGAGGCTGTCCAGCTGCATCGCGACCTCGGCGCGCACCGCAGCGTGGCCATGCACTGGGGCTGTTTCCAACTCGCCGACGAATCCCGCGAAGCCCCGCTCCAAGCCCTGGCCGACGCCTCTGCGCGCGCCCGACTCGCACCGGGCGAGTTCACCGTGATACAGCCCGGCGAAAGCGTGCGGGTCGGCTAAGGCCGACGGCTGCGTTTAGATCGCGTCGACGTCGGGCCGCTCGGCAGTCCAGTCGAGCCGGTCAAGGATCCACACGACCACGCCGAGGATCATGCCGACAAAGGTGCCGAGCACCATGCCTTTGAGCTGTGCCTGGCCCACGTTGACCGAGAGGCCGGAGATGCCGACCATCAGCACGATGGCCGAGAGCACGAGATTGCGCGACTTGGCATAGACCACGCGCGCCTCCACCAGCACGCGGAAGCCCGAGGCCGCGATCACACCAAACAGCACCATGGAGATGCCGCCGATCACCGGCGTGGGCAGCGTGTGGATCGCCCCGCTCACGTGGCCGAGAAACGCCATCACGATGGAGAGCACCGCCGCGCCGCCGATCACCCACACGGAATAGACCTTGGTGATCGCCATCACGCCCATGTTTTCGCCGTAGGTGGTCGTCGGACACGAACCGGACAGGCCGGAAATCATCGTGGAAACGCCGTCGGAAAAGAGTGAGCGCGGCAGGCCCGGCTCCTTGAACAAATCGCGGCCGACGATGTTGCCCGTGACGTAAAGATGCCCGATGTGCTCGGAGATCACCACGAGCGCCGCCGGGAGGATCACGAGGATCGCGCCCCAGTTAAACACCGGCCAGACCGGATGGGGAAACGTGATCCACTGCGCCTCGCGCAACGGCGAAAAATCGATCGAGCCCGGCACCCAGATATTCACCAGGACCGCGCTCACGTAGCCCGTCGCCACGCCGATCAGCACCGGGATCGCCGCGAGAAACCCTCGGAACACCAGCGAGCCCACGAGCACCGTCGTGAGGCTCACGAGCGCCACCAGCACATGCGCCGGCACGATCACGCCGCTGGCCATCGTGCCGCCCTGGTAAAAGGCGTTGCCCACCGCCACCGGCGCCAACTCCAGCCCGATCAACGCCACCACCGGGCCCATCACCGCCGGTGGCAGGATGATCCTGATCCACGCGCGCCCGGCGAAATGCACCACCAGCGCCACGAGCGCAAATACCGCGCCCGCCACGATGAATCCACCCAGCGCGTGCCGAAACCCGAGCTGCGGATCGAGGCCGGCCTTGGTGGCCAGTCCGATGCAGGTGGCTGTCGGTGCGAGAAACGCAAAGCTCGACCCCAAAAACGCCGGCGCCTTGCCGCGACAGATCACCAGATAAAGCAGGGTGCCGACGCCATTCATCAGCAGCACCAGCGCCGGGTCGACCACGACCTTGCCCGCCCACGTGTTGAACAAAATCGGCACGAGCACCGATGCGCCGAACATGGCGAATAGATGCTGCACACTCAGGGGAAGGCCCTTGAGAAGCGGCACCTTCTGTTCGACTTGGATGATCTCGCGCGACATGGCGGGAGCAAACCAGCCGCGCCAGGCCGGTCAACTCATGTCCGCCCGGCCGGACGCTTCGCAAGAGAGGGGCGTCGGCGCCGCTCAGGGCTTCCAGCGGTACGCCATCACCTTGGCGCCGCCATCGTCCTCCACCAGGATGATCTTCCAGCCATCCGCGTCCGTGGTGACATGCACGCCATTCACGATGTCGACCGTGCCAGCGCCACCACCCACGACCTCGCCCGGCACGATGAAGTCCACCTGATGCCCGTCGACCGCGCTGTAGATGGTCACCTCGCCGCGTTTGCGACCGTCTTTCCCGTTATCGAGATAGACGACGTAGATGTAATCTTCGTCCGCCGTAAACGAGTAGGGCAGCACCATCGCCGCCGTGCCTAG
>MWDT01000349.1 GCA_002070825.1 Verrucomicrobia bacterium ADurb.Bin122 | reverse complement strand
CGACATCGCGATCCCCACCATCATCGTCACCGGCAACGCGCAGGAGGTGAGCAAAATCAAGGGCTTCGAGTTGGGTAGCGACGACTACGTCACCAAACCCTTTAGCTACCCAGAGCTGATCGCTCGCATCAAGGCGGTGCTCCGTCGTGCCGAATCGCAGCGGGACCTCAACGTGACGAAGAACGTGAAGGTGTCCGACGAGCCGTTCAATTTCTGTGGCGCCGAGGTGATTCCGTTGCGCTTGGAGGTGAAATTTCCCTCCGGTAAGATTGCTTCCATCGGGCGCAAGGAGCTCGGGATCATGGCCTATCTAAACTCGAATCCCGGCGTGGTGATCACGCGCAAGGCGCTCATCCACGGTGTATGGGGCATGCATGCCGACGTGAAGAGCCGCTCGCTTGATCAGTATATCGTTAAATTGCGCGAGCTCTTCCGCGAACACGGCATCGAGCTGGATCGTTTCCGGACCGTGCACGGCATCGGTTACATCTTCGAGGTCGAGACGGCCCCGGCAAAGTAACCGCCCGCAGCGTCGATCCCGGTTTGTTTCTCAAGGCGTGGATGATCTCCACGCCTTCGCTGTTTTCAGTAGGTGCGACTTACGCCAGGAGCCGGAGCGTGTGATGCTCGTCGGCGGTGATGCCCAGCTCAAGGTGCCACGCCTCGGAGGGAATCCATTCGGCGATCTTTTCCGGCCATTCGACGGCGAGGCAGTACGGGCTCACCAAAAAATCCTCCAACATCAGCGAGTCGATCTGGGCGCCGGAATCGAGCCGGTACGCGTCGAGGTGCACGAGCGTGCGACGTCCGCCTTGATGGAGCGTGTAGATGGTGAAGGTCGGGCTGGTGACCGGATCGGGGCAACCAAAGCCTGCGGCGAGCCCCTGCACGAACGTGGTTTTCCCCACGCCAAGGTCGCCGTGAAGCGCGAGCACGATGTCCGGTGGCAGCGCCGCGGCGAGCTCGTGGGCGATGGCGCGCGTCTCGGCGGCCGAGGCGGTGACGATCCCGGCGCGAAGTCTAGCGCAGATGCTCATAGCCGTGAAACTCCTCCAGTTTGATGGCCGAGGCCGGAAACTCTGCCCGGTGCACGAAGCGTCCGAGGCACGAGAGCCGCGTGCGCGGGAAAGTCCGTTTCCATGCGCGCTCCAACGCCGCCGTGTCGGCTTTGGCAGACACGGTGAACACGAGCTCGTAGTCCTCGCCGTCGCAGAGTGCCGCGCGCACGTCGCAGCCTTTGCGGATCGGCAGGCTCTCCGGGCAAATCGCCGGCATCGTGCCCTGCGGCGTGAGCGAGTGGATGTCTTTTGCGAGGCCGTCGCTCACATCCATCATCGAGCGGACCTCAGCGCGCCGGGCCAGCCACGCGCCCTCGGCGAGGCGGGGCGTGAAACGATAGTGATGGCGCGAGGGCAGGCTGCCGCCGAGGTGCCCGGTGACGTAAATCCAGTCGCCGGACTTCGCGCCCCTGCGAGTGAGCACGCGAGGGCCGGCTTCGCCGACGAGCGTGAGTGTGGCGACGATCCCGCCTTGATGTTGGGCCACGTCACCGCCGACGAGCGGCACTGAGAATCGCCGGCTGACGGCGGCGAGCCCTCGATAAAACGCCTCCAGCCAGTCGATCCGCACGTGGGCATCGAGTGCGAGTGCGACAACGGCGGCGCGCGGGCGACCGCCCATGGCCGCGATGTCGCTGAGGTTGCGCTTGAAAAGCTTTTCGCCGACGGCGCGCGGCGGCACGGCATCGTCGAAGTGTTGCCCGTGAATCACCGGATCGACGGTGAGGAGCTGCGCGGCACGCCCGGCGGGCACGACGGCACAATCGTCACCGATGCCGAAGGGCGCCTCGGGCGACGCTGTGCCCAACCAACGGCGGATGGCCGCGATCAGCCGTTGCTCGCCGAGCGAGCCGATGGAGTGGGCGGGCTGGTCGGTAAACGGGTTCACAGGTCGACGCCGGAGAGCACGATGGCGACGGAGTGCAGGTTGAAGAGCGCGTGGGCGAGCATCGGCACGGCGATGTTGCCGGTGCGCTCGTAGGCGATGGAGAAGATCACGCCGAGCAGCACGAGTTGCGGGAAGCTCGCGAGGTTGGTGTGCGAGGCGCCGAAGAGCAGCGCGGGCACCAGCAGGGCCAGCCAGCGGGGGACTCGTTTGTGGAGGAATCCGAAAATCCCGGCGCGAAACACCAGCTCCTCGGTGATGGGGGCGACCACGGTCGCGAGCGCGAGCAGGGCGCCCAACTGCCAGCGAGATTCGGCGTTGGCGAACAGATCGACAAGCGACTGCCGCTCGTAGGGCACGTGCAGCCAGTCGAGCAACGCGAGCCACACGACGCCGGTCAGCGACAATAGCGGCACGCTGATGAGAAAGGCGGCGAAACCGGCGCCGATGAAGCCCCACCGCGCACGTCCGTAGCTGCGGCCGGCCGGGTGGAAGAGCGCAAAGCCGAGGCAGCCGCCGAGCATGCCGAGCTGGAAAAACGCACCGGCGAGCACCTGCTGGCTGGCTTCGCTCAGCGAGAGTGTCTTCAGGACCATCGAGCAGGTGATGGCCGCCACCACGGCGCCGCCAAAAGCTAGGGCCAGAAGCATGGCGAAGTCGGCGAGCTCCACCTGCCAGCGCGCAAGCGCCGCCGGAGTGCGCGCACTTTTGCGCAGGTGGCAGCGCCAGAGCGCGAGCAGCCCGGCCGCCATGACAGCGATCTCGCCGGCGAGGACGATCTGGGTGGTGGTGTCGGTGGGCATGCGCAGGGGAGGCGGCACCGGCGGCGATGCTGCGAAGATTCCGGCGCTGGCAGACGAGTTAGACGATCTTGCCGTTTTCGAACACGACCCGGCCGTCGACGATGGTCGTTTTCA
>MWDT01000348.1 GCA_002070825.1 Verrucomicrobia bacterium ADurb.Bin122 | reverse complement strand
CGAGAAATCGGGCAACGAGCTCGACCTCGTCTCCGAGCGCGAGCTGGCGCGCCGCAACCGCGAGAAATTGCAGAACTTCGTGTTTCTGGTGCAGGACGGCGCGGTGAAGATGGTGCCGGTGGAGATCGGCATCCAGGATACCACGCACATCGAGATCAAGTCGGGCATCAAGTCGGGCGACGAGGTGGTCTCGGGCAGCTACGCGGCGATCAGCCGCCTGTTGAAGGATGGCAGCCGCATCCTCGTAGAAAAGTCCACGGCGCCGGCCTCCAAGTAAACTCCCATGGTACCGCCAGTCGCTCCCACCACCGGCCGCATCGTGCGCCCGCTCGGTCCCGTCGTCATCGAGATCGAGCAGGTGACCAAACTCTACCGGATGGGCGAGGAGGTGATCCACGCGTTGCGCGGCGTAGGCCTGCGCATCCACCGCAACGAGTACCTCGCCATCATGGGGCCGTCGGGCAGCGGCAAATCGACCTTGATGAACATGCTCGGCTGCCTCGATACGCCGACGGCCGGCCGCTACGATTTCTCGGGAAAGAACGTCGCCCACATGGATGACGACGAGCTGGCCGAAATCCGCAACCGCGAGATCGGCTTCGTCTTCCAGACCTTCAACCTGCTGCCGCGCTCGGACGCGCTCCACAACGTCGAGCTGCCGCTTATCTACGCGGGTGTGCATAAGCACGAGCGGCGCGAGCGGGCGCTGCGGGCTCTCGATCACGTGGGCCTCGGGCAGCGCGTGCACCACAAGCCCAACGAGCTCTCCGGCGGCCAGCGGCAGCGCGTCGCCATCGCGCGTGCGTTGGTCAACAATCCCTCGATCATCCTCGCCGACGAACCGACGGGCAACCTCGACTCGCGCACGGGCGAGGAGATCATGGCCCTGTTTGAGGAGCTCTACCGGCAGGGCAACACGATCATCGTGGTGACGCACGAGGAGGACATCGCCCACCATGCGCGGCGCATCGTGCGCCTGCGCGACGGCCTGATCGAGAGCGACGTCGCTTCGGCGTAACGCGTCCCCATGTCGCGCCTCTATTTCGAGTTCAACGAATCGCTGCGAATCGCGTTTGCGCAGATCCGGGCCAACAAGATGCGCTCGGCGCTCACCGCGCTGGGCGTGATCATCGGCATCGTGGCGGTGACGCTCATGGGCACGGCGATCAACGGCATCGACCGCGGTTTTCAAAACAGCCTGTCGATGCTCGGCGACGACGTTCTCTACGTGCAGAAGTGGCCTTGGGGCCCCGTGGAGGACTGGTGGAACTACGTCGGACGGCCTTCGATCAAGAACGAGCATGCGGCGCCGCTCAACCGCATCATCCAGTCGACGCCGGGCTCCTTGTTGGAGGTGGCGGTGCCGTGCGTCTCTCAGACGGGCTCGGTGAAGAAAAACGACAACAAGGTCTCCAATGTGTACATCCTGGGGACGACGGCGGAGTTTGCGCGCATCTCCAACGTGGACTACCGCGAGGGGCGCCTGTTTACCGAGACGGAGGCGAGCGCGGGGCGCCTGGTGTGCGTGCTCGGCTACGATGTGGCCGAGGCGCTTTTCCCCGGCCGCTCGCCGCTGGGCGACACGGTGGCCATCGACGGGCAGCCGTACACGGTGATCGGCGTGCTCGTGAAGCAGGGCGCATTTCTGGGACTCTTCAGTTTCGACAATCAGGCGGTGATCCCGCTCAACGCGTACAAACGCTACTACAGCGCGCGGCGCGATTCGGAGCTGCGCGTGAAGATCACGGACAAGAATCGCATGTCCGAGGCGCGTGAGGAGCTGGTCGGTGCGATGCGGCGCGTGCGCAGCCAGCTGCCCGGCGAACGCGATAATTTTTCGATCAACGAACAGCAGGCGTTCAAGTCGCAGCTCGATCCGGTGAAGAGCGGCATCGCGATGGTGGGCCTGTTCATCACCGGGCTGTCGCTCTTCGTGGGCGCCATCGGCATCATGAACATCACGTTTGTGAGCGTGAAGGAGCGCACGAAGGAGATCGGGACGCGCAAAGCGCTTGGCGCCCGCCGGCGGACGATCCTGCTGCAATTCCTCATCGAGGCGGTGGCGATCTGTCTGGTGGGCGGTGTCGTCGGGCTGGCGCTGACCTCAGGCGTGTGTCTGGCGATTCGCGCGGCGATGCCGTCGTTCCCGGTCGTGTTTTCATTCAACCTCGTGCTCGTGAGCCTCAGCGTCTCGGTCGTGACCGGCGTCGTTTCCGGTTTCGTGCCGGCGTGGGGCGCGTCGCGTTTGGACCCGGTGGAGGCGTTGCGTTATGAATAAGGAGGCTGCGAAATGATCCTGCTGGAAATTCTGCGCATGGCGCTGGTGTCGCTCGGCGTGAACAAACTGCGCTCGTTCCTGACGATGATGGGCATCACGGTCGGCGTGTTTTCGGTGATCGGCGTGATGACGGCGGTGACGGCGTTGCGCAGCTCGATCGAGACCGGGCTGAGCTTTCTGGGGACAAACATGTTTCAGATCGCGAAGTACCCCGTGGGTGTGCAGCACGATGGTGCCGAGCGGCGCAAGTACGCCATGCGGCGCGACATCTCGCTCGATCAGGCGTTGCGCTACAAAAAACTCATGGAGGGGGACGGGGCGTCCGGGGTCGTGTGCCTGAAGGTCTACGGCTGGGCGGCGCAGGCGGTCTATGGCGGGCGCAAGACAACCCCGAATCTTTCGTTTGGCGGGACCAACGAGCACTTCACCACGGCCAACCAGTTTAGCATCGAGAGCGGGCGAAATCTGACACCCGAGGATGTCGAGCTCGGGCGGCCGGTGGTCGTGATTGGACAGACGATCGTGAAGAAGCTTTTCCCGGCGGAAAACCCGTTGGATAAGCGGCTCAAAGTTGCGGGGCGCACGTAC
>MWDT01000347.1 GCA_002070825.1 Verrucomicrobia bacterium ADurb.Bin122 | reverse complement strand
GTGGAGCTGGCGGCCCTCGCCGATCGTTTTGCGGAAGTAGTCCCTGGCGCAGACGACATCGCCGACTAAATCCGGCAAAAACGGCTTCCGTCCGCACCAGGCCTCGCCGTAACGTGCGGGCATGACGCTCACACCAGCTGCGCTCGCTGCCACACTTGATGCCACAAATCTCCGGCTGGACGCCACGGCAGACGACATCCGCGCCCTGTGCGTGGAAGCGTTACAGCAGGCCTATGCCTGCGTGATGATTTACCCCACGAGCGTGGCGCTTGCGGCCCGCGTGCTCTCCGGCTCGGACGTCCGCATCGGCACGGTGGTCGGATTTCCGAGCGGGCGGATGAGCACGCAGGCCAAGGCGGCGGAAATCGCCTGTGCGGCGAAATCAGGTGCCCATGAGGTGGATATCGTCATGCACTATGCGGCTCTGCGCGACGGCACCCCGTCCGACGCCGCCACCGAGTTGCACACGCTCACCCGCCAGGCCCACGATCTTGGCCTGCTGGTCAAGGTGATCACGGAAAACTGCTACCTCGCCGAGGACCAGATTCTGGCCGCGTTGCAGATGTGCGAAGAGGCGGGCGCGGATTTCATCAAAACCTCGACGGGATTCGGGAGTGCCGGCGCCAACGCCACCCACATCGCCCTGTGGGCGAAACACCGGACCGGCCGGATCAAGATCAAGGCGGCGGGAGGCATCCGAACGTTGAAGGACGCCGAGGCGTTGCTGGCAGCCGGGGCGGATCGGATCGGCACCTCCAACGCCCGCGGCCTTCTCTCAGAACTTCAAAACCGGGCGGTGTCTGCGAAATGCGGCCTGTTGTAAAAAAAGTCTGCATTCAGGGGCGCCCTGTATTGCATCTTGATATAAATTCGCCCATACACCCGGTAAACCCCTCTCCGATGCACCTGCCAATACTCAGCGGAAAAAAACTCCGCACCCTAGGTTTGATGGCGTGCCTGCTTGCTCCCGTCCTGGCCCTTGCCGAGGCCAAAGTAGGGATCCTGTTTCACGAACAAGACTCCTACTGGAAGTTTGCCGCCACCCTTCTTGAGCAAAACGCCAATGACAAAAAATTGAGCGTCACCTCCAAAACCCTGTCCGCAAATGCGGCAGAGAACGCCCAAGAGCGTGCCATCCGCTCTTTTACCGGCAACAACGCGCCCGCGGTTCTCATCGTGAATCCAGCCGCGGCCAAGCTTTTTAAATCCGAGCTCACCGGTATCACGACGAGTGGCACCAAGCTCATTGTCCTCTCGGGGCCCGCCCCCACCGGGTTGAAACACGTCCAGATCGGGACGCCACCGGCCGGCCTCGACGACGCCGGAGCATGGCTGTTCTCCCCCATCGTGAAAGACGCCACCGAAATCGCGATTCTCGGCACACCCGGAAACGAGCAGGAGAAAAAAGCGCTCGAAGTCCTGCAGTTTACACACCCGAAAGCCATCGTCCGCCAGGTCGAGGCCAAGCCTGGTGAACCCGAACTGAGCGTCGTCAACCGACTCCTCGCGCAGTACCCGAAAGTGGCCGCAGTCTATGCGACAACCGAAGAGTACACCAACGCACTGCTCAAGGGGCTGAAAGAAAAGAACCGCCTCGGGAAAGTGCAGGTCGTCGGATGCGGCGTCATGCTCCCTCGAGAAATCGAGCGTGCCATTTCGAAGAATCACATTGCCGGTTGGGTTGCCCAGCAGCCTGCCGAAACCTGTGCCAAGGCGATCGAAACCGCCATAGCGCTGATCAACGGCGGCAAAAGCGTGCCGCCGGTCATCACCACGACGCAGTACCAGACGATCACGAAGGCGAATCTTGAAGATATGCGGGTGCAGCAACTGCTCCCCTGATCATCGCCCATCCTTTCAAGCCGCACCCTAACGGTGCGGCTTTTTTATTTCCGCTGTCCCAGGACCTCGTTGAGCACGCGGGCAAAGTCTTCCAATTTGTAGGGTTTGGGAATCATCCCTTGGAACCCGAAACTGCAATAATCCGCCAGAACCGGATCGCTCGAATACCCACTCGAAACGATCGCCAACACCTCGGGGTACCGTTTCCGCAACGTCCGCAACACATCGAGCCCGCCCAAGCCTCCGGGGACGGTCAGGTCCAAAATGACCACATCGTAAGGCGCCCCCGATTCGACTCCACGCTCGTACTCCGCGACAGCCGATTCCCCTTCTCCGACGGCATGCACCAAGTGGCCCATGCGCTTGAGGAGCGCCGTCGCCAAACGGCGGATAGGCTCCTCGTCGTCCATAAAAAGTATGCGCCCCTGAGTCGCGACTGGCGCAGGGGCAGGCGCCTCGGAGGAGGCCGGCATCGACGCAGCCGCAGGGAGCCAGATTTGAAACGTAGTCCCCTGCCCGACGACCGACTCGACGGCGATATCCCCCTGATGTTTTCTCACGATTGAGTACACGGTGGCGAGGCCCAGCCCGCTCCCGTGGGCCTTGGTCGTGAAATAAGGATCGAAAATATGTCTGAGGTGCTCCGGCGCGATGCCTGTCCCCGTATCTGAAATGGCGATCTTCAGATAAGCGCCTCCCGAAAGAGAGTGGCGCTCTCCGTCGGCAATCTGCTCGTTGGACAGGGCGATCACGAGCCGCCCACCCTCTTGCATCGACTGGACGGCGTTGATCACGAGATTTTGCACCACCTGCCCGATCTGCCCCTTGTCCACATTGGCCGGGCGGAGATCGTCTGCGATCCGGTACTCGCAACAAGTTTTCGAACCATGCAGGGCAAACTCGGCGACCTCGCGGACGACATCCTGCAACAGCACCGTGGTCCGCAACGGATTTCCCCCTTTCGCAAACGTCAAAAGCTGCTGGGTCAGATCGCGGGCCCGCAGCACGCCTTTCTCGGCCTCCGC
>MWDT01000346.1 GCA_002070825.1 Verrucomicrobia bacterium ADurb.Bin122 | reverse complement strand
CCGGTCTGGGCCGGCGTGGGATCGCCCAGGCGGCTGGCCATCCAGGCCTGCGCGTAGGCACGCAGGCACAGGCTCGCGACGATCAGGATGTAGAAGATGAGCCCCGAGCGCAGGACCTCGGGCGTGAGATTGAAATCCATGGCGGATTACTCTGCGGAGGCCTTCGGCAGCTCGGCAACCAGCTTTTCCTTCTGTTTAGCCAGAGAGGGATCGTCGATCTGCGCGAGCAGCGCGCGCGCCTCGTCGTGTTTGCCCTGCAAAATCATGACATTGGCGCGGTGCAGCTGGATGAACTGGCGTTTGGGGCCGGGCGTAGACTGCGCCTCCAGCGCCTGCCACTGCTTCGCGGCCTCGTCCCAGTCCGGCGTTTCCAGATCATAAAACGACTCGGCATAGCGGAAGGTAAACTCCATGCGATCGGGCGCGATCTCGGCCGCGCGCTGGAAGGCCTCGCGCATGGCCTTGTCGAGCTGCGGGCGCGTCCACTGGCCGCTCTTCAGAAAATCGTCGCGCGCCTCGGCGAGCAGCAGGCCGACCTGGTAGTGATAGAGCGGCTCCTTCGGGTCGAGCCGGGCGGCGGCGATGAAGTAGTTGATCGCTTCGAGGGGCTTGCCGTCTTCGGCGAGGTATTTGCCGATCTGGTTTTTGACGAGCGGGAGATTCGGGTCGAGCTGGTTGGCCTTAAGAAGGATGGCAACGGTCTGCTTGGGCAACGGTTCGAGTTTGCTGAGAAAGTACCCATAGGCCGCAAAGCCCGCGGCGACCTCCGGGTACTTGGCGATGTAGGCCTCGTAGTCGAAGGCGATCTCCTGCATCTCCGTGCGGAAATTCTCCTGATCGAAGCTCGCGGTGCCGTCCTTGAGCACGGCGTCGGCCATGAGCCGTTGCTGGCGGGTGAGGATCGACTGGAGCTCGCGCTGGGCGGCGGAGGGCTCGGCGTGCGCCAGGAGCGCGGAGAAACTCACGAGGAGAAAGAAAAGACGTCGCATGGAAAAACGTGCGACACCTTCGGCGGCCAACGGTGCCGGGGCAATCTTTCCCGCCGGGCGGGGCCAGGCCACGCGCCCGAAGGGACCGCTGCCGGCACAAAGTTCTCGCTGGCGTACGGAGCCGACTTGACGACAGATTCGGGTGCGTAGGTTTCACCACGCACGATCCCACACCCTTAAACCTGAAAACCATGCCCATATCCATCGTTCCCGCCCCGGTTGTCACCGAACTCCAACGTCAGTTTAACTACGAATTCGCCGCCGCCCATGCCTATCAGGCGCTCTCCCTGTGGTGCGCCGCGCACAATTTCAACGGCTTCGCCGAATTCTTCTCCAAGCAGACCTCGGAAGAGCGCGAGCATGCCGAGAAACTGTACAAACACCTCCTCGACCGCGGGGTGACGCCCGTGCTCACGGCGGTGCCCGCACCGAAGCAGGAGTTTGCCAACCTCGCCCAAGTGGCGGCCCACGCCCTCCAGATGGAGCAGGCCAACACCAAGGGCATCAACGCCGTGTACGAGGCCGCCGTCGCCGCCAAGGATTACCCGGCGCAGATCCTCATGCAGTGGTTCATCAGCGAGCAGGTCGAAGAAGAGGCCTGGTGCGCACAAATGATCGACCGCGTGGCCGCCGCCACCTGCGCCGGCTCCGTCGCCGAGCTCGACCGCCACATCGTCAAATACCTCGAATAAGCCACGCTCTCCGGCGCGCGCCAAAACAAAGGACGGGCACCCTCGCGGTGGCCCGTCCTTTTTCGTTTTCCGGAGAGGGCAACGCGTCTCCGGGCGCGCGCGGCGGCTTACTGCACGGCCACCTTGAAGCGCGCGAGCGAGCTGCCCTCGATCTGTTGCAGATCGGCGACGGCCACGCGGAGATTCACACGCGACTCGACCTCACTGACCCGCGCCTTCTCGAGATCGGTCTGGGATTCGAGCACGCGGTAGGCGGTGGAGACGCCGGCATCGAAGCGGGCCTTTTCCATCTCGTACTGGCGGCGGCTGAGCTCGGTGGCCTGCGCGGCAATCTTCACGCTCTCGATGCCGGTGGCGACGGCGAGCACCGCCGCGCGCACCTGCACCAGGATGGACTGCTCCTGCTGGCGCAGCCGGCTCTTGGCCTGTGCGAGCGTGTTGAGCGCCGTGCGGTAGCGGGCGTTTTCGGCCTTCAGGCCCCACGGCATGCTCAGCGTGAGATCGACCTGCCAGTCATTGCCGCGATTGCTGGAAAGCGAGTGGATCGCATCGTGCGAACGGTCCTCGTAGGTGTTCCAGCCATAGGCGGCGCCGAGATCGAGCGTGGGGCGACGGGCGTTTTTCGCAGTCGCGGTATCGAGGTCGTATTGCTGCACGGCCTTTTGCGCCGCGAGGTAACCGGGCTGGCGCTCCAGCGCGCGTTGATAAACGCCTTCGACCGTCGGCGCATCCTCCGTGTAGTCGTCAAACGTCACTGCGCCCACCGGCGTACCAAACTCGAACTGGCCGATGAGATTGAGGAGCACATCCTCGGCGTTGCGCACGGCCTGCTCGGCGAGCAGGACGCTGCGGCGGTTGTTGGCCACGCCGACCTCCGCGCTGAGCACATCGAGGTCGGTATTCACCTTCACCTCGTTGCGGATCTTCGCCTCGCGGTGGAGCTGCTCGGCGAGCGAGAGACTTTGCTGGCGCGCGGCGAGCTGCTCGCGCGCAAAATGCAACTGGTAGTACGCAGCCTCGACGTCGCGGATGACGGCCAGCACCTGGCTCTTGTAGTCGAGCTCGGCGCGGGCCACTCCGAGCTTGGCGCGCTCGATGGCGGCGAGGTTGGCCTTGGTGCCCGCGCTCTTGAGCAGCGGCTGCTTGATCGAAACGGAGAGATCGCCGAGGTAGGCGGGATTGGGCGAGGT
>MWDT01000345.1 GCA_002070825.1 Verrucomicrobia bacterium ADurb.Bin122 | reverse complement strand
TCTCCACAGCGGCCTGCATGTCGGCGATCTTCACGCCGGCCTGCGCGTGCACCAAGCCCGACTCGGCATCGATCTCGAATTTGTCCAGCGGGCACAGATGGAGCACCCACCCGCCGCGCAACGGAGCAGCCGAGCCGGTGAGCGTCGTGCCCGCGCCGCGCACGGTCACCGGCACGCGTTGGCGGTTGGCCAGCGCCAGCACCGCGGCGATGTCGGCCTCGTTGCGGGGAAACACGACCGCATCGGGCGAAAACAGAATCTTGCTGCTGTCGAAGCCCGCCGCGTACAGCGACTGCGCATCGGTGCGGACGACCTTGGCGCCCAAGCGGCGGCGCAGCGTTTGCGTGGCGGTGCGGTACTTCATGGATGAGTTAACGGCAACGTGACTCCCAGCCCGCGCCAAGTGCAAGCCCGGCAAAAGATCTCCCGGAGCGCCCGTTTTCAGCGAATCGTAAACCCGCGGTACTGCGCAGGCCTCATGCTGTCGTAGCGATCCACCTTGCGGATGAAGCCGTGCATCCGGTCGTGCACCGTCTGCACAAAGGCCTTCACCTCGTTTTTCTCGCCCTCGGCTTCTACCTGCACGCGTCCGTCAGGCAGGTTGCAGACATACCCGGCCACCTCGAACTCATGCGATACGGCCAGCGTGGAATAGCGGAAACCCACGCCCTGCACATGCCCGGTGAAATAAACCGTTTCGTGATAAACATCCGCCATAAGGAAAGTGCCGTAAACTTGAGAAAGGCCCACAGGCCCCGCAACCCACAAACGCAGTTCACTTCACGCAAGCGCGGCAACCGTCAGTCATTTGGTCGAAGCGCGTAGTTTTGTGCATTGCATTACCCGCCCGCCCTCCCACACTCCGCCGCCGGTCCCACGACCGAAATCTTCATGCGACCCGACGACTCCGACAAATCTTCCGACAGCGACGAATGGGATGATCCCAGTGAGCTGGATTGGAACGAGTTTGATTGGGAAAGCTACCTGAAAGAACAGGACGAGGTTCTCCTGCGCTACCTCGGATTCTACGCGTTTGTCTCACAAAGCCCCCAACGCCTCGATGAGGTCGCCAAGCTGATGGGCTGGGAACAAGGCGAATGGAACGGGTCCGTCGACGACGGGGCGCCCCCCGTTCAGGACGCCGACCTCGCCGACTCCGACGAGGACGACAGCCCACAGCCTTACACACTGCACAAGAACCCGGTCTTTATCGCGACGCAGGCCCTTTTCATGAGCCTGACGCGCCCGTGGGAAGTGATGCTTTCCGACGCCACGCATATCCCGGCCTCGGTCGCACTCCCCTACCTTTCCGCGCTCTACCGGGCTCAGCAACAGTCGCTGCATGCCGTGCAATCACTGGACTTCGGCGACTTCACCCTCGCGATCAGCCATTTCAAACGCACGCTCAGCGCGATCAACCAGGTGCTCGCCCTCCTGCCTGCGCCCAACACCGATCTGCCCGATTTCACAGAGTTTCGCAACGACGCCTCGATGCGCCTCTTCGACCTGCGCGAGATCTGCCTGCGCGTGATGAACGAGTGCCGCCTCGAAGCCGCCCGCCCGCCCGAAGCCGACGACAGCGACGACGAGTGAGTCTGCGGACCGCGCGCCCGCGCTTCTCCAGCCCCTGCATTTCCCGCATTTTTAGTGCTGCGTTGTGCCGGCGAGCGGTTTGAGTCCGCCCTTTCCGATGTTCGAGTCACTCACCGACAAACTCTCCTCGGCCCTGCGCAACCTGCGCGGTGTCGGCAAGCTCACCGAAGAAAACATGGCCGACGCCCTCAAGGAGGTGCGCACGGCGCTGCTGTCGGCAGATGTCCACTTCAAGGTCGCGCGCGAGTTCGTCGACCGCGTGCAACAAGCCTGCAACGGACAGGAAGTCCTCAAGGGTGTCACCCCCGGCCAGCAGATCATCAAGATCATCCACGACGAGCTCGTGAAGCTCCTCGGCGAGGGGAAAACCGAGCTGTCTCCCGCCCGCCCACTCAAGATCATGATGGTCGGTCTGCACGGATCGGGCAAAACCACCTCCGCCGCCAAACTCGGCCGCGTGCTCAAAAAGCGCAGCTATCGCCCCTTCGTCGTCGGGTGCGACGTTTACCGCCCCGCCGCCATCGACCAGCTTGAAATTCTCGCGAAGCAGGAAGAGCTCGGCTTTTACTCCGACCGCGTCTCCAAGGATGTCCCCGCCATCGGCACCGCCGGCCTCGCCGCCGCAAAGGAGCAAAACGCCGACTGCATCATTTTCGACACCGCCGGCCGCCTCCAGATCGATCAGGATCTGATCGAGGAGGTGAAACGCCTGCGCGCCGCCATCCAGCCCGACGAAGTGCTCCTCGTCGCCGACGGCGCCCTCGGTCAGGAAGCCGTCAACGTTGCAAAGACCTTCCACGAAGCCCTGCAACTGACCGGCCTCGTGCTCACCAAGCTCGACGGCGATGCCCGCGGCGGCGCCGCCCTCTCCATCAAGAGCATCACCGGCGTCCCGATCAAATTCATCGGCACCGGCGAAAAGACCACGGACTTCGACACCTTTTATCCGGATCGTCTCGCCTCGCGCATCCTCGGCATGGGCGACGTCGTCTCCCTCGTCGAACGCGCCCAGGAGGCCATCGATCAGAAGGAAGCCGAGAAGATGGCCGAGAAGCTCCGCAAGGCCGACTTTACTCTGGAGGACTTCCTCGACCAGATGCGCCAGATCAAGAAACTCGGCTCGATGGACAGCATCCTCGGCATGCTCCCCGGCATGAACGGCGTGAAGCTCGATGGCGAAGCGGAGAAGGCGATGAAACGCACCGAAGCCATCATCCTCTCGATGACGAAGCAGGAGCGCCGCAAGCCCGACATCCTCAATGGCAACCGCCGGCTGCGCATCGCCAACGG
>MWDT01000344.1 GCA_002070825.1 Verrucomicrobia bacterium ADurb.Bin122 | reverse complement strand
GGCGCTGCGCCCCGACCACCGGCGCCTCGAATTCCGATTCAGCGGATTGAGCTTCGTCGAGCCGAACAAGGTTTTGTTCAAGTACCGCCTGGATGGCATCGACCAGTCCTGGGTCGAGGCAGGCAACCGGAGGACGGCCTTCTACAGCCGGCTCCCGGCCGGCACCTATCGTTTCCGCGTGATCGCCTGTAACAACGACGGCGTCTGGAATACCGAGGGCGCGACCCTCTCGTTTACCGTGGCCCCGTTTTTCTGGCAGACATGGTGGTTCATCGGCGCGTGCAGCCTGGCGGCGTCCGTCGCCATCGCCGCCTTTGCCCGGCACATCAGCCGCCGCCGCATGCAGCGGAAAATCGAGCGTATGGAGCGCCAGCATGAGATCGAGCGCGAGCGCGCACGCATCGCCCAGGACATCCACGACGACCTCGGTGCCAGCCTTTCCAGAATCGCGATGCTGAGTCAGCCGGGGCGTGGTGCGCTCACCGAGCCCGCCCACACCACCGCCATGCTCGCGCGCATTTATAATACTGCCCGCGATCTGACGCGTTCGCTCGATGAGATCGTCTGGGCCGTCGATCCCAAGCACGACACACTCGATAGTCTGGTCGACTACATGGGGAAATACGCACACGACTTCCTCATCACGGCCAATGTGCGCTGTCGCCTCGATCTGCCCATCGACGTGCCCCCCTGGCCGCTCACGGCCGAGGCCCGCCACAACCTCTTCCTCGCCTTCAAAGAGGCGCTCAACAACGCCGTCCGGCACTCCTCCTGCGACGAGGTGCGCATCTCGCTGGCTCTGCATGCCGATTCGTTCGAACTGGTCGTGCACGACAACGGCCACGGCATCGAGCCCGCCTCCAACGAGGCCCCGGCACCGGGGGGCCGGATCGCTTCGGGGAATGGCCTCCAGAATATGCGCAAACGCATCGCCCGGATTGGCGGCCGTTTTGAGATCTCATCCCAGGCAGGGGCGGGGACGACCGTGTCGTTCACCGTGATCACCTCTCGCCCTCGTGCCGGCGCCGCTCCCGGGCCGCGCTCCTGATCCATGCAATCCGCAGCCAAACACCCTTTCATGCCAAGTCCCAGGCAATCCTCATCCATCTCAGTGATCATCGTCGAAGACGACGCCTCGATCCGAGAGATACTTAAATCCTGGATTCAGGAGGCCGACGGCTTTTCCTGCCTGGGCGTTTTCCCGGACGTGGAAAGCGCGCTCGCGCCGGTCCCTTCGCTCAAGCCCGATGTCGCCATCGTCGATATCAACCTCCCCGGGCTGAGCGGCATCGACTGCGTGGGCAGACTCAAGCCGCTCCTGCCCGGCACTCAGTTCGTCATGCTCACCGTGTACGACGACTCCACGCATGTCTTCGATGCGCTCTCCGCCGGGGCGACCGGCTACCTCTTGAAATGCACGCCGCGAGAGGAGCTGATCGCCGCGCTGCGCGAGGTGCATGCCGGTGGCTCGCCCATGAGCAGCAACATCGCGCGCAAGGTCGTGCAATCGCTCCACCAGCCCAAGCCCAGGATCAAACCGTCCGATGAGCTTTCGAAGCGCGAAAACGAGGTGCTGGTGCTGCTCGCCCAAGGCTACCTCTACAAGGAGATTTCCGACACGCTCGGCATCGGGCAGGAAACGGTGAACACCTACATCCGCCGGATCTACGAAAAGCTCCACGTCCACTCGCGCGCCCAGGCTGTGGCCCGCTACGCGGGAATCCACAAACAATCGGCGGACGCCTGACGCCCCCCGTCCGCCGGCACCGCCCGGAGGACGCAAGAAGGGCCGGGCGCCTCCCATCTGGAAACGCTCCGGCCCGATCTCGCAAACCGAGGCAGACAGCCCCGGCTGCGACTCATATCGTGGGCGCCAACACTCGTTGGCGCGCCGTCTATTTCTTCTGCGCCGGGATCAGCTCGACGAAGTACACGTCGTTTTCCCGCATCGGGAAGCGTCGTGTGAACCGTCCGTCCGTGCCGATGCGCACTTTCTCGTCGAGGACCGGTTCGCCCGAGCAGGCCTGGCGCAACGTCGCCACTTGGGCCTTGGTGAGCTGAGCGGGCGAGCCCATCGCGCGCCACGCCGATTGCACATCGTTGGTTTGATAACCGACTTTGGTGACGACGAGCCGGTAGTTGCCTTTCTTCACGCCGGACAGTGCGAGCTCCGCGGTTTGCGCCGGCTTGGCGGGCTGATCCTGCGCGTAGAAGACCTGATTGATCACGGATGGACCGGGATGGGTGATCGTGAAGTCCCAGAAGAGCGCCTGCACTCCACCGGCATCGTTGCGGCAGACGAACGAGGCCGCGTCCGAGCTCTTTAGTTCCGTGTCACCGAGTCGGTTTAGGAATTGGTACGCGTAGAAGGACGGCTTCGGGAGGTCTTGGTAGTTGAGCAGTCCAAACCCGCCGTGAAACGGAGTCATGCGCGGTCCGGATTCCTCGAAGATGTCGGTGAACGTCCAGTAGGACATCGACGTGGCGGCGGTCCCGATGTTCTTCATCTTATCGAGAATGAAGGCCGCGGAGTGGTAGCTGTCGTGGATCGGATCGGCTGGCGTGTACGAGGCGCTCCATTCGGTGTAGTGCAACTCGGCCCCGGCGTACGGAGAGCGCTCGATCTTCCCGCGCACGTTTTTCACGCCGCTGGTGATCGCATTGCGGTCCGGTGAGATCACCGTGCCGGCGGTCCCCGTCTCGTCGAGATAGCCGCTCATGGTGGCGTAGCTGTGTGTCGTGACGAAATCCAGTGGCGCCTTTTGCTCGGTGCAGAAGGCCAGCGTCTCGTCGATCCAGGCTTCGCCCGCGGTGGCCGGGCCGCCTACGCGGTACGCGGCATCGACCGATTTCACCCCACGGGCGGAGGCTGCGTAGAGTTTGAAATACTCC
>MWDT01000343.1 GCA_002070825.1 Verrucomicrobia bacterium ADurb.Bin122 | reverse complement strand
CGTCGTCGAGTTCGCAGGCTTGATTGACGATCCGGACGTCCGCGACGTGCTCAGTCGTCTGGCGGGGCGGTTCCGGGATGAGAATGACGCCGGGCCATGTGCCGTGGTCGAAGTGGAGGGGCAGATGGGCGACGCCCGCGCGATCCGCAAACTGGCCGTGTTCACCCAAGTCGACGATTTCCTGCGCGCTTTGCGGATCCGGCCATGAGACGGACTTAATCCGTGCCCCCTGGCCTTGGTCTTCTCGACCGCCTCTGACCTGCCGCAAACACGCCCGGTTATGTCCGGTTTCCGTTTTCCAAACACGATTTGATGCCGGCGAGAAGCGACTCGATGTAGCGCAGCGCGTCGCCTTCCGGCTCCATGCCGAAGTGCCGCCAGCGCCGCGCTTCGAAAAACAGGCACGTCCGATATTCGGTGAGCGTCGTGGGGGACTTGCGGTTGGCGATCTCGGCGCACTCGTCCATGCCGCCGTGGTAGGTATAGGCGTTGAAGGTGTGGGCAAATTGGTGCCAGTCGTCGAACGATGCGGGGAGATCGTTCAACGTGAGTTCCTGATTCGAAATCTCGCGCATGGTTTATTCGGGGTTGTTTTGCGAGCGGTGCGTGCCGCCGGGCGCTCAACGCAGGAAGGTGCCGCGGCGGTCGCCGGAGCGGGCGCGGCCGAGGGCGCGCAGGGTGTCCAATATCTCGGCGACGTCGTCAGGCTTGGCGCGGGCGAAACGGGTGGCGAGCTCGGCGGGCGTGACGGGCGCGGCTTCGGCGGCGAGGGCAGACTCCACGGCCTTGGCGCGCTCGGCGAGCGTCTTGGGCCAGGCGAGTTTGCGGCGGGGGCGCGCAGCGGCGGCGGGATTCGAACCCACATTGGCTGCCGGTTTGCCGGACTTCGTTTTCTTGGCCGGTTTAGCCTTGGCGTCGCCGGGCAGGGGCAGGTCGCTCTGGGCGGACTTTTCTTTGGCGAAACGGGGGATCTGATACTCGGGGCGCAGCCAGCGGATGGTGCCGGCGGCCTCCTCGGCGGCGCGGGCGGCGTTGAGGGCGACCACGCGCTCCAAAATCTCCTCGTCGGTGAGCGGCCAGGGCCAGCCGTAGGCGTCGGCCACGGCGGCATCGAGCTCGTCGTGGAGGTGCTTGAGGGTGGAGACGAGGGCGGCCTCGTGGAGGGCGCGCTCCTTGGTGGAGAGGGCGGTGCCGGCGCGGAGTTTTTCGAGGACGTTGTAGATGTCGGTCAGTCCGACGCCGTGCTGCTGCTGGGCGCGCTTGCGATGGGCGTCGAGCTCCTCGGCAAGTTTCCGGATGCGCGCCTTCTGCGTCTCGGTGCAGTCGGGGAACGGGAATGGGTCGAAGCAGCGGGTTTTGTTGTAGCGGGGATCGTTGCCGACACCGAGTCGGCCACCAGCGGCGAGCGAGTACACGACGTGGATGCGGCTACTGAGCACGCCGAGGTGAAAGGCGTCGGAGAGCGCAACTGCGACAAGCATATTGTCGGGTAGAATATCGGCTTCGAGAAATTGGAAAAAACGATGCTTGGCCGTCTCGACGGTGGCGATGTATCGCGTGAGATTGGCAAGGGATGAACGAAGATCTCGCCGTGGTTCACCGTGAACCCACCAGAGATCGCGGTAGCTGGCCCGGTTGTTCACGTCGCGCTCGGGCTTCACCGTGCGGAGCACGTGTTCGTGAACCTTGGGAAAGCGTGTGCGGATTTCGTCGTTCGAGAGACCGAAGAGGTCGATGACCATCACGCGGCGGGGCTGGTCGGTGAGGTCGCGGCCATTACGGTACGGGCGGATATGCTGCTCTAGTCCCTTGGTTTTCCCGAGGCCGAGCGCTTTTGCTTCGTCGGACGTCACAATGAAGCCGGAGCCGATCAGTTGCATTCCTCGGTAGGTCAGACCTTCGTTGGCCTTGAGCGGCTGGGCGGCATTGACGGCGGCGCCGGTGGTGAGGTCGGCGGAGATGGTGCCGATGTCGAGCGAGAGCTGGACGACGTTCTCGCCGGTTTCCTCGTCGGGCGTCTCGGCTGCGACGGCGTGGAGTCGGCCTTGGTTCGTGGTAGGGGCGCAGTCTTGCTGCGCCCGGTTTGAGGCCGTGGCTTTGGCGGAAGGGCGCAGCAAGTCTGCGCCCCTACGAATCGCGGAGGTGGCGCCCACGGTCATCGCGATGCGCACGGCGGCACACTCGGTGGCGTCGATCCACGGATGATCGGGAATCGCAAAGGTCAGGTAGATCCCCTTGTCGAGCGCGGCCTGGACGATGCGGCGGTTGAAGGTCTGCCGGATCGAATTGGTGGTGATGAAGCCGAAGCGGCGGGCGCGGCCGGCGCAGGTGGCCTCGGCGGCTTTGTGCCACCAGTACATCACGAAATCGGCACTCTCAGGCACGGTAGGGTAGGCGGCGCGGAGCGTCTCGGCATAGCCGTCGCCGAGGTCTTCGCGCATGCGGGAGGTGCCTAGGAACGGCGGATTGCCGACGATGAAGTCGGCGGCGGGCCAGTCGGCGGGGCGCGGGTTTTGGAAGGTATCGAGCGGGCGGACGGCGCGTTCGTCGGGCACGTCGCGGCCGGTGGTCGGGTCGGTCTTGTACGTGCGGCGGTCCCAGACGTAGCGGAGCTTGCCGGAAGCGTCCTTGGCGAAATCTCTGGAGTCGTAGGCGAGGACGGCATCGCGGCACTCGATGTTTTTGAAGGCGCGGAGGACGGGCTCGGGCCACTCGGTGCTGCCGCGGTTGCGGTGGTGCCACTGGAGGTGGCCGATCCAGAGGACGAGCTCGGCGATGGTGGCGGCGCGCGGGTTGATCTCGAGGCCGAGGAACTGGTGCGGATCGACGGTCTCGCCGGCGAGATCGAGGCGCATGTTTTCGCCGAAGGATTCGGCGAGCTCGAGCACCTCGCCCTCC
>MWDT01000342.1 GCA_002070825.1 Verrucomicrobia bacterium ADurb.Bin122 | reverse complement strand
GGTGACACGTGCCGAAAGATCTCCGATCGCGATCTGGCCAAGCCCTCCCACCAGCGCGTGGATCGGCCGCGTGATCATCCGTGTCATGGTCAGGCCGAGGAGGACTGCGAGGACGACGCAGACGATACAGCCGGCGAGGAGGATCGTGGAGGCGGCCGAGAGTGCACCGGCGGATTCGCGGGCGCCTTTTTCGGTGTTAGCCATGCCGAGCTGAGCGGCTTCGAGGGTTGCTTGGGTCGCGGTGTTGCCCAGGGTGAGCCGGCGGGCGGTGATCGTGTCGCGTTTGACCCAGCTTTCGACGAACTGACGAATGTTGGTGAGGTAGTTCTGGCCTTGGGCCCGGCACTCTTCGATCTGGCGGAGATTCATTTCCTGCCGGGTGTTGGACTTGAGCTGATCGAGGGCGGCGTTGATCTGAGTGAAGCGCCGGGGCATTTCCTGGAGCAGGGCGGTGTCGCGGGTGGAAATGGCCTGGAGGGTGTCGTTGCGAATGGCGTTGCCGAGGGACGCGATGCCCGAGATCTCGGCGATTTTCTGCAGGCGATCCTCCAGTTTCTCGGGGGATAGTTTGCCGGCGGTGATCGCGGCGGTCTCGCTGATGAGTTGCTGATTCTGGCTCTCGAGAAAGTCGGCACAGGCTTTGATGTAGCGGTCGGAAGCGGCGAGGGCCTGTTGCTTTTGTTGACTTAACTCCGCGGTGATGGCGGCGCCTTCTTGCATGAGGCGCTCGTACTCGAGGATGGCGGTTTCGGCGGTCGTGGCCCGCTCGGCGAGTTCGGTCAGGCCTTGCTTCGATGCGAGGGCCTTGGCCTCCTGCAGGTACTTTTTTACCTCGCCGAGTTGGGTCTGGGCGAGCTCGAGGAATTTGGGGTCCTCGGTATAGGCGTAGCCGCGCGACTCGAACATGGTGCGCAGGACGGCCCGTTCCAAGTGGGTGGCGACAGATATTTCAGGGATGTTCTTCTCGTCGAGACGCTGGGCGATGGTCTTGACGCGCGACATGTTGAAGATCGCGAGTGCTCCGAGGAGAAAGGTGAGCCCGGCAACTGCGATGAAGGCACCGTTGAGTTTGATGCCCAGTTTGAGGTTTTTGAACATGGCTGGTGCGGCTTTTGAGGTTGGTTTGACCGCCGGGGCTGGCTGGCGCGGCGGGGGGCGGCGGCTTATCCGTGGGCTTCGCAAGCGAAGCGCTCACGGGCGAGTAACCAGTCGACATCGAGGAGCATACGCATCGTCCCTTTGATGTAGGCCAGGCCTCGCACGAAGGCGGTGTCCGACGAGATCTTAAACTCAGGGGTCTCCTCGATCTGGTGGGGCTGGAGCCGGACTTTTTCTGCGATGCGATCGACGACGATGCCGATGCTCGGATGGGCCGACTCGGCTGTATCAAGGCTGGCGATGATGATACTGGTGTGTTCGGTGTCCTCGATGTGGCGGAGGCCGAATTTGCGGCGCAGATCGACGACCGGGAGGGCGGTGTGGCGCAGTTGCACGAGGCCGTGGATGCAGGGGGACATCCAGGGGGCGGCGATAAGCGGGCGTTGACGGACGATCTCATGCACGCGTGCCTGGTGGATGGCATACGATTCCTGCCCCACGAAGAAGGTCAGGTAGAGGTCGTGGGTGGGCTTGTGGGCTGCAGGACTGGCGGGGAACTTGATGACGGACATGGCGGGGTTTTGGGGAAGCGTTGAAGCAAGAAAAAGCGCGCTCCGGCTGGAACGGAGTCGCGCGGATCGTTGACCGCCGCCCTCGTGGGGTGACTTGGATGGCGATCTCGGTAATCCTACCTGCTTCTGATGCGCAAAAATCAGTAGATACCAAGCAACTTACGCTTCGAAATCCCCGAAGCGAAAAATCAGGGAAAACCCGATTTTTGGGCATCGTTTGGTCAGGGAATCGCCCGGTCGTCGCGTTGGCGGTGTCTGGGCTGTTTGTGCGAGAAAAGGCAAGCGCGAGGAGGAGATTTTCCCGCCCTGTTTTTACCTGTGAATATATCTGTCTGGAGGCCAGTGAGGTCCTGTGTTCCCGCGAGGCCGATGCCGCCGTTTCTCTGGCGGAGATCCTCATAAAACCACTCTTGCTTCCCCGCGTGGCGTTGGGTTTTTCTCCCGCCTTCCCGATTTGTAACGCCATGAAGAAAAAGCCCGCCAAGTCTCCCGCCCAGAAAAAGCCTGTCGCCAGTCGTGAAATGAAGGGCGCGGACTGCGTCGTCGAGTGTCTGTTGCGCGAGGGCGTGGATGTGATCTTCGCGTATCCAGGCGGCAGCTCGCTGGAGTTGCACCAGGCTTTTGCCCGCAGCGGCAAGGTCCGCGTGGTGCTCCCCCGCCACGAGCAGGGTGGCGGGTTTGCCGCCGACGCCTACTCGCGCGTCTCGGGCAAGGTCGGCGTGTGCATGGCCACCAGCGGTCCGGGCGCAACCAATCTCGTCTCGGCCATCGCCGACGCGTACATGGACTCCATCCCGATGGTCGCGATCACCGGCCAGGTTTTCCAAAAATACATCGGAAAAATGGCGTTTCAGGAGACCGATTTCCTCGGCATGACGATGCCGGTCGTGAAGCACTCCTTCCTCGTGCTCGACGTGAAGGACCTGCCCCGCGTCTTCAAAGAAGCCTTTGAGATCGCCCGCACCGGCCGCCCCGGTCCGGTCGTCATCGACATCCCGAAGGACGTGCAACAGGCGCGCTTCGTCCCCGAGTACCCGGAGACGGTTTCTTTCCGCAACCCGTGGCTCAGCCAGGCGCATCGCGCCACCGACGAGCAGCTCAACCAAGTGCTCGATCTCGTGGCGGCCGCGCGGCAGCCGATGCTCTACGTCGGCGGCGGCATCATCTCGGCCGAGGCGCACGAGGAGCTGCGGCTCTTCGCCGAGCGCACTGGTATCCCGGTGGCGACG
>MWDT01000341.1 GCA_002070825.1 Verrucomicrobia bacterium ADurb.Bin122 | reverse complement strand
CATGATGTCGCCCATCGCCTTGCCGTAGGTGTTGCGCTGGCGGCCGATGTACTGGCCGAGTTGTTCACGGGAAACAGCATTCACATCGCCCTTGATGGAGGGAATCGACGGCGACGAGGGTTTGTTTTCGAACTGACGGCAGTCCTTCACCTGCGAGATGGAGGCGCTGCCCTTCGCCGCGGGGTGCGCTGCGGTCGGCGGCGTGAGCGAGACCATGCGGTGGCCGGTCACGCAGCCCGTGGTCAGCAGCAGAAATGAAGCGAATCCTATCAAAGCACAGAGTTTTTTCATGGGGAACAGAGGGGGAAACACGGGCTAGGCCTGCCGCCCTGATGTCGCAAGCGGATTATCCGCGGGCGCTTGTAACAGGAACATAAAAAGGCCAGCCCGGGATTTCAGGCTGGCCGGGAGAGTCGCTGGTGCCCGAGGCACCGTCCGCGTTTATTTGACCGTGCGCAGTTGCACGCTGTCGAAGAGCCGGTTTTGCGAGAGCAGATCGGTCGCCACGACGAGGCGGGCGCCCACCTGGATGCGGCCCTCTTTGCGGAGCATGTTGATCGCGTTTTCGATCGTGGTGTCCGGATCGGAGGCGAAGGGCATGTACCACGGCTCGATGGCGCGAAGCAGGCGCATCTGGCGGAACGTCTCCTCGTGCGGCGTGAAGGCCAGAATGGGAGCCTGCAACGGGCGGAGCGCCGCCAGCCCCTGCGCGATGAAGCCGCGACGGGTGAAGGTGAGGATCGCCGAGCCGGGCAGCTCGTTGGCCATGACGACCGCCGAACGCAGCACCTTCATCTTGTCGGAAGTGAGGATCATCGGGCGGGGCGTCTCGCCCTGCTGGAGCTGGTCGGCCTCGATGCGGCGGGAGATCTTGTCGAGCATCAACACGCTTTCGAGCGGGTAGCGGCCCACGGTCGTCTCGCCGGAGAGCATCACGCAGTCGGCGAGTTCATAGACGGCGTTGGCGACGTCGGTGATCTCGGCGCGCGTCGGCATCGGCTGCGTGATCATCGACTCGAGCATGTGCGTGGCGATGATGACGGGGCGCCCGAGCGCCTGGCAGGTCTGCACGGCGCGGCGCTGGATGATGGGCAGCTCCTCGTACGGACACTCGATGCCGAGGTCGCCACGGGCAACCATGAGGGCATCGCAGGCGCGCACGATCTCGTCGAGATTGGCGATGGCGGACTGGTCCTCGATCTTGGCGATGATCTGCACGCGGGAGTCGTGCCAGCGGAGGAATTCGCGCAGCTGCTCGATGTCGGCAGCCTCACGCACGAACGACATGGCGATGAAGTCGATGCCGGCTTCGAGGCCGACGAGCGCGTCGCCGCGGTCCTTGTCGGTAAAGGACGGTAGGTTGACCTTCACGCCGGGCAGATTGATGTGCCGGCGCGAGGTGAGCTGGCCGGGCGTCAGGACTTTGCAACGGATGTGGCGGTCGTTGCGCTCCAAGACCTCGAACCGCAGCAGGCCGCTATCCACGAGGACGATGTCGCCGACATGGATGTCGTTGACCAGATCCTGATAGTTCACGTTGACGGAGCGGATCTCCTCGCTGCCCTCGCCAGCCCCGCCAGGGCGCACGGTGAAATCGAAAATCTCGCCCGCCTTGAGCTCGATGGGCGCGGCAACGTCACCGGTGCGGATTTCCGGGCCCTTGATGTCCATCATGATCGCGACGTCGCGACCGACGCGGCGGCTGACTTCGCGCACGCGTTTGATGACCGCGCGGGTCCAGTCGTGCTTGGCGTGCGCCATGTTGAGGCGGATCACGTCGGCACCGGCGCGGATGAGCTTTTCAAGCATCTCCTCGCTTTCGGTGGCAGGCCCGAGCGTAAAGATGATTTTCGTGCGGCGGATGGTGGATGGCATGGAGATAAAAGGAAAAATTACAGCAAGTATGACGCCAGAATTGAATGCGACTTAAACCATTGAAAGCAAACCATGGCGGCAAGTAGTCCGCCAATTCGACCCGGCGATGGCCTACGTCAGCTCATAAAAAGGAGCGCCGCTGCCCGACTCGACGATGGCAAACTCGCACGCCAGCCGCGCGCGCACCGGCACGAGCGCCTCCTCGATGGCTGCCGACGAATTACAGTCGCGCGACAGGTGGGTGAGGTAGATGCGCCGCCAGCGCGGGCTGGCGACTTCGGCGAGCAGATCGCGCAACTGGTCGTTGGAGAGATGTCCGTGCCGGCCGGCGATGCGCTGCTTCGTCACCCACGGGCGCTTCGGGTCGGCCTGGAGCAGGCGCGGGCAGTGGTTCGACTCGACCACAACGACCTCGCACTCGCGGATGCGCTCGTGCACGTGCTGCGGCGCGTGCCCGAGATCGGTCAGATACACCAGGGATCGGCACGGCGAGAGCAGGTCGCCCTCGTGGCCGTTGGTAAAACGAAAGCCCACGGGGTCCTGCGCATCGTGCGGCACCGAAAAGGTCTCGACCTCCAGATCGGCGAAACGGAAACGCGAGCCCGTCTCGAACAACTGCCAGTTGGGCTGGTACTCGAGCTTCTCCTGGAGCACGCGCGCCGTGGCATGGTTGGCAAACACTCGCACCTGCGGGAATTTCTTCAGCCCGCGCAGCGCCTCGGCGTGGTCGCTGTGTTCGTGCGAAAGAAAAACGGCGTCCACCCGCTCCAGCGATTCGCCCACGCCGGCGAGCAGTTGCCCGAGTTTTCTGGCGGAAAAACCGGCGTCGACCAGCACGCGCGCGCCCTCGGTGACCAGCAGGGCGCTGTTGCCCGAGCTGCCGCTGCCGAGGATGCAAAAACGCATGGACATGATCGAAGGGATGAAGCGCCCGCCCGGGGGCCGCGCAAGGGGTTTCTCGGTGCGCCGCCTCAAGCCGCTGGCGGCTCGGGCTTTTTCCCCAACAACACCGTCTGCTCCGAATAGAGCAGCGCCTCGTACATC
>MWDT01000340.1 GCA_002070825.1 Verrucomicrobia bacterium ADurb.Bin122 | reverse complement strand
AGGGTGGTTTTGCCGCTGCCCGACGGGCCGACGAGGGTGAAAAACTCACCCTCGCGCACGGCGAGCTCCACGCGATCGACGGCGGTGAATTTGCCGAAGCGCTTGGTGACGGCAGACAGTTCCATTATCGGCCCCGAGGGGGCCGCTTTTTCAGTGGCGACCATGTGTGAGGAGGGAAGGTGTGCGCTGCGGGCGGCTTAACCGCGGGAGCGTTTCACTTCGTTGTAGATTTCCATCATGCGGTCGTTGTCGGGATTGATCTCGAAATCGGCGCAGAGGTTCATGTCGCGGTCGATGGTGTCCCATTGCAGGGCGTCGAGCTCCTCCTTGGAGAAGAGCGCGAAGACCTTCGGGTCGGACATCTGCGAGACGGGATTGTAGGTGCCCTCGGCGAAGGCGACGGCGTGGCAGATCTCGGGCTTTTGCACGAACTCGAGGAAGTCGGAGGCGCGCGGCGTGGGCTCGGGGTTGTTGACGAGCGAGGTGACCTCGAACCATTGGATGCCGCCCTTGCCGTCGATCGGGCCCTTCTTCGGGGTGATCGCGAGGACGTTCTTCTGGCCGTCGAGGCGCGCGGGCGAGGAGGTGTAGGTGCCGCCGGTGAAGTAGGCGTCGATCTCGCCGTTGACGAGGGCCTGGTTCATTTGCACGAGGTCGCCGGAGATGAGTTTGGCGCCGGAGAAGATCTGTTTGCAGACCTTGGTGAAGGCCGCGATGTCGGCCTCGGAGTGCTTGACGAACGGATTCAGATCGGCGGCGACGCAGAGGTGGAGGATGTTCCAGTTGTCGTAGGCGAGCAGGCCGTATTTGCCCTTCATCTTCGGGTCGAGGAAGAGCTTGAAGCTTTGGTCTTCGGCGAACTCCTTCGAAATTTTGTCGGTGTTGACGACGAAGTTGAAGGGGCCGAAGCGCTGGACCATGCCGAGCAGCTCGGAGCCATCCGGCGAGAGGGCGTACTTGTTGGGGCCCTTGAACCAGGGCAGCATGCGCTCGAAGTATTTGTCGAAGCGGTCGCGATCGAGCGGCTTGATGAGCTTGTCGGGCCAGAGCTGGCCGCGCGCCCAACACTGGTTGAGGTTGATGAGGTCCCAGACCTTGGTCTCGCCGGCGCGCAGCTTGTTGATCATGTCGGGATCGGAGACGGCGGACTCGGCGCGGAGTTTGATCCCAGGGTGGAGTTTGCGGAAAGGCCCGAGGACGTTCTCGGTGTTGTAGCCCTCCCAGCAGAGGATGTTCATCTCGGCATCGCGGCGGCCTGCAGCGGCGGCAAAGGCGCTGGAGGAGGCGAAGGAGGCAAAGGCCAGACCGGCGGCGGTGGCGCCGGTGAATTTGAGGAAGTCGCGGCGGTTGAGTGGGCGTTCGGTGATCATGATGTTTTCTCCACCGCTTCTCTTAGCAGGCATGATACCAGCTTTGGCCTCTCTCGAACTATCGATACCATAGATGCCATCTATCTTAGACAATTCGGTCGAACTGAGACATCTGCGCTACTTCGTGGCGGTGGCCAACGCGGGCGGTTTCACACGCGCGGCGGCGATCATCGGTCTGAAACAGCCCACGCTCTCGCACCAGATCCGCCAGTTGGAGCAGACGATCGGCACGCCACTTTTCCACCGGGCGCGGCGCTTGTGCCGGTTGACGGCCGCAGGCGAACTGCTCCTGCCGTATGCGCGGCGCATCATCAGCGACATGGAGGATGCGCGGCGCTCGCTCAACGACCTGAGCGGGCTGAGGCGCGGTACGCTGCACCTCGCGGCGCTGCCGGTGGCGGCGCACTACGTGTTGCCGGAGACGCTGGCGCGGTTTCGCGCGGAGCATCCGGGGATCCGCGTGCGGGCGCTGGAGCTGTCGGTGGACGACATGGAGCGTGCGCTGGTGCGCGGCGAAGTGGAGCTGGGTATCGGCTTCGTGCCGCCGAGCGAGACGAGCCTGCAGGCGCAGGCGCTCTACCGCGAGGAGCTCGTGGCGGTGGTGGCGCCCGACGATCCGCTGTCGCAGAAGAAAACCATCACGGTGGGCGAGCTGGCCACGCGGCCTCTGGTGGTGCCGCCGGCGGGATTCGGCACGCGTATCCTGATCCTGAGTGCCTTCGCCAAGGCGCGCGCCACGCCGATGATCGCGTTGGAACTCTCTTCGCTCGACGCGCTCCTGAGTATCGTGGCGCGCGGCGGCGGCACGGGCGTGCTGCCGGAGTCGGCGCTGTGGGGACGGCAGGCGGGCGAGACGGTGGCGGTCCGCATACAACGTCCCACGCCGCACCGGCAGATGGGGCTGCTGCACGTGCGCGGCGTCCACCTGAGCCCCGCCGCGGAAGCGTTTACCGCGGTTCTGGCGGATGTCGTGCAGGCGGCCTCCGCCGTTCAGGTCGCGGGCTGAGCGGTGCTCTGCACGCCGAGCGCTTTGGCAAGCAATGGTACGCCGAGGCTGGCGGTGGTGGCGAAGGTGCGGATGTGGCCGCCGTCGCGGGTCGGCTGCGGATCGATGAGAAATGTCAGCACGCCGGGCGGCACGTAGTCGATCAGCGAGGCGGCGGGATAGACGGCGAGCGACGTGCCGATCACGGCAAAGAAATCTGCCTGCTCGGTGAGCGCGATGGCTTCTTCCATCATCGGGACCGCTTCACCAAACCACACGATGAACGGGCGCAGTTGGGAACCGTCGGCGCTACGCTCGCCCCACTTCAGCTCCCAGCCGTCGATGTCCTGGACGAGGTCCTCGTCGATGGAGCTGCGGGCTTTGGTCAACTCGCCGTGCAGATGGAGCACGTGCGTGCTGCCGGCGCGCTCGTGGAGGTTGTCGACGTTTTGCGTGATGATGCGGACGTCGAAATCGCGCTCCAGCTGCGCGAGGGCGAGATGGCCGGCGTTGGGCTTGGCCTGCCACATCTGGCGGCGGCGCTCGTTGTAGAAACGCAGCACCAG
>MWDT01000339.1 GCA_002070825.1 Verrucomicrobia bacterium ADurb.Bin122 | reverse complement strand
CGGTGGCGCCAAGATTTACTTCAAGCGCGAGGACCTCCTGCACACCGGTGCGCACAAGATCAACAACGCCCTCGCGCAGGTGCTCCTCGCACGACGCATGGGCAAGAAACGCATCATTGCCGAGACCGGCGCCGGCCAGCACGGCGTGGCCACGGCTGCCGCCTGTGCGAAGTTTGGTCTGGAGTGCGTCGTGTACATGGGCTCGGTCGACATGGAGCGCCAGGCGCTAAACGTCTTCCGCATGCGACTCATGGGCGCCGAAGTGCGCGGCGTCGAGGCTGGCCAGAAAACGCTGAAGGAGGCCGTCAACGAGGCGATGCGCGACTGGGTGACCAATGTCCGCTCGACCCACTACGTGCTCGGTACGGCCTACGGCTCGCATCCCTATCCGATGATGGTGCGCGATTTTCAACGGGTCATCGGCTTGGAAGCCAAGGAACAGATCCGCGAGCGCGAGGGCCGTTTGCCCGACGAGCTCATCGCATGCGTCGGCGGTGGCAGCAACGCGATCGGGCTGTTCTTCGAATTTCTCGAAGAGCCCGGCGTACGCATGTTCGGTGTCGAAGCCGGCGGCCGTGGCATCAAGCCAGGCGAGCACGCGGCGCGCTTTGCAGGTGGACGCCTCGGCGTGTTGCAGGGCTGCAAAACCTACCTGCTGCAAGACAAGGACGGGCAGATCGATCTCACGCACTCGGTCAGTGCCGGCCTTGATTACGCGGCTGTCGGTCCGGAACACACTTTCTACCGCGAGCGCGGACGTATCGAGTTTACCTACGCCACCGACGCCGAGGTGATGGACGCGTTTCAACTGTGCTCCCGGCTCGAAGGCATCATCCCCGCGCTGGAGTCGACGCATGCCATCGCGCACGGGCTGAAGCGCGCCAAGGCCCTCGGCAAGGACAAGCTGATCCTCGTCAACCTCTCCGGCCGCGGCGACAAAGACGTGCAGCAGGTCGCCAAGATTCTGGAGGCGAAAGCATGAAGAGCATGACCGGCTACGGGCGCGCCACGGCCGCGCTCGGCTCGCGCACGCTGACCGTCCAGGTCAGCTCGGTGAACCGGAAGACCCTCGATCTGTGCATCTCGATGCCCGAGGAGTGGGAGCCTCTGGAGCCCGCCATCGGCGAGGCCGTCCGCGCGGTGGCCAGTCGCGGAAAGATCAACGTGCGCATCGAGCTCACCGGGACCGAGGCTACGCGCGAGTGCGTGTGGAGCGAGGAGGCCGTCGCAGCTTCGCTCGATAAACTCGCCGAGTTTTCCGCGCGCCGTGGCGTCGCTTTCGCACCGACGTCCGAGCTGATCTGGTCCATCGCCAACTCCCAGCGCAAACAGCCTGAGCTTCCCTCGGCAGAGGAGGCGCAGCCCGTGCTGCTCCAGACGCTGAAAGACGCGCTCAAAGCTTTTGCCGAGATGCGTGCCCGCGAAGGTGCCACGCTGCTCGCCGATCTCTCCGGCCGCACCGCGCTGTTGCGCGGGCACATGGACGGTATCGCCGAGCGCGCACCGCTTGTCCCGCCAGCGTACCGCGAGACGCTCAACAAGCGCCTGCGCGAAGCCGGTCTCGAAATCGCCCTCGACGACGAGCGCGTGCTCAAGGAGATCGCGCTCTTTGCCGACCGCTGTGACATCACAGAGGAGATCACCCGTTTCCGCAGCCACCTGGAGCAATTCGACGCGCTGCTGCGCTCCGACGGTGAGATCGGCCGAAAAGCCGAGTTCATCCTCCAAGAGCTCGGTCGCGAGACGAATACCACCGGGGCCAAGGGCAACGACATCACGATTTCCCGGCACGTGATCGAGCTGAAGAACGAGCTCGAACGCATCCGCGAGCAGATCGCCAACGTCGAGTAACCCCCGCGTCGCGATGGCCTCCGTACCCCCGAGCGCATCTCGTCCGGCTCCGTTCATCCGGTGGTTTTGCGCCCTCGCGGTGACGTGGTTCGCCGTCTGGGCGGGCGGCTGCTCGGATTTGGACCGCGCGCAGAGGGCCCGTGTGTTGGAGGTTGCGGCACGGGCCAAAGAGGACCTTCGCCAGTTCGCAATGGCCGAGCAGGATTTCGTCGAGGTCGGCGTGCCTGCCGACTTCAGCTACACGAGCGATGCGCGGCTGGCCGACGCCGCGGCGCTGCAACAGCTCCGACTGGCCCATGCCAATGGCGCGGCGGAGGCCGAGGTCGCGTTACCCGCCTTGCAGTCGGCGGTGCAGGAGCGGCAGCGCCTCGAATCGGTGTTCCGGAAACTTTACGAGACCAAGGCCGACGAATGTCGGCGGCGCTACGCTGCGGCGATGGGCACGATTGTGGCGGTGATTGCGACCGGCGATCCACAAGTCGAAGCGCAGGTCGTCGGCCTCGATATTCCGGCGGACAATCCGACGCGCCCCGAGTTTGTGCTGGAGCTGGCCGGGCGGCCGGGCCGGTTCGACCCGCAAGCTTCGCGTGCGCGGCTGTCGGAGAAGTGGCGGGCGATCTGGGCGCGCTACAGCGTGTCGCAGATGAACCGATTTGCGCCGGTCGAGAGTGTGCCGGCGGCGTTGCGCGAATCGGAGGCCGCCATCGCCGAGTTTACGGCGGTCCTCGATCTGGCGGTGTCCGAGTCGCGCTGGTGACGGTCAACGGCGCACCGGCACGCCGTGCGTCGCGAGGTAGTCTTTGACCTGCGGCACGGTGAAGGTGCCAAAGTGGAAGAGCGAGGCGGCGAGCACCGCGCTTGCGCGGCCCTGGTCGAGTACCTCGGCAAAGTGCGCGAGGGTGCCCGCGCCGCCGCTGGCGATCACCGGGACACTCACGGAATCGCTGACGCGTCGGTTGAGCTCCAGATCGTAGCCGACCTGGGTGCCGTCGCGGTCCATGCTCGTGAGAAGGATTTCGCCGGCGCCCAGCTCCATGCCGCGCACGGCCCAGGCGACTGCGTCGAGCTCGGTCGGATTGCGCCCG
>MWDT01000338.1 GCA_002070825.1 Verrucomicrobia bacterium ADurb.Bin122 | reverse complement strand
TGTACTTTGGCGTGCAAGTGCCTCAAGAGAAGCGTGAGGCCGAGCTGGCTCGTCGCGTGGCGGCTGCCCAAGCGGATTCGCAGCGCATTGATCGGTCCAGGCGTGAAGCGGAGGCCGCAGCGGCCGTTCCGGTGGTAGCACCTGTGGCCAAAGGTTCGCCTGCCGTGGCGGATCGTGCGCCCGTGGCTCCACTCGGAGATGTGGCCGTGGGTGGGCTTGTCGTCCGGACGGTCCCTGCTGGTGCGGATGTTAGCGTGGGAGCTGTCGCTTTCGAAAAAAGCCCCTTTACGCTGAATCAGCTCAAGGTGGGGAAATACCCGATTCGTGCTCGCTTGGAGGGATATGAGGACTGGTCCGGCGAGATTGTGGTGAAGCCGGATGAGTTTTCCGAGCCCGTGATCACGCTGACTCGAAGCAAGGGGAGCGTGACGCTGGCGAGCACTCCGACCGATGTCGAAGTTGAGATCCGTATCGATGGGGCGTCCCCGATCCTGCGCCGTACCCCGGCCAGCCTCGAATTGCCGACAGGCGACCTCAATGTCGTTTTCCGTCGGCAGGGTTGGCCAGAGCTAGTCCGCCCTGTGAGCGTTCGCCGTGGAGCGACGAGCGAGGTCAAGGTGGCGTTCGTGCCTGGCTCCGTCACCCTTTCCAGCGAGCCTGCCGGGGCGGAGGTGTTTAGCCAGGGGAAGGCGTTGGGCACGACGCCGCTTCGATTGGGCGAGACCATTCCGGGGCAGGTGCAGTTCGAGTTGCGCTGCAAGGGCTACAAGCCAGCGAAAGCTACTGGCATGGTCGAATCAGGGAAGGAGCTGGCATTGGCCACCAAGCTGGAGCGCAACGATTATCCGGGCGAGGGCGAGCGCTGGACGGTCTCCTCCTTGGGGTTGGAGCTGATCCCCATCAACCCTGGGCGCTTCACGATGGGCTCCTCCAACGGTGAGTCCGACCAGATGCCCCTTACGCAGGTGACGCTGACGCAGCCGTTCTGGATCGGCAAATATGAGGTCACCCAAGGGCAATTCGATAAGCTGATGGGCTATAACCCATCCGAATTTAAGACTCTGGGGGCAAACGCTCCGGTCGAAAACGTGTCTTATGACGATGCTTTGGCCTTTTGCCGTAAGTTGACGGAGTCGGAGCGCAGCGCGGGGCGGGTCCCTGAGGGGTATGAGTACACACTGCCCACCGAGGCGCAGTGGGAGTATGCGTGCCGGGCCGGTCGCGGTGACGGCATGCTCGGCGATTTATTGTCGAGCGGATGGTACGCGGGGAATAGCTCGATGACGCCGCATGCCGTCGGCGGAAAAACGCCGAACGAGTGGGGCGTGTATGACATGCAGGGGAATGTTTGGGAATGGTGCCTGGATTGGTACCATGACCGGCTTCCTGGCGGATCGGTATCCGATCCGCTCGCCCTACCGTCTGATCGATTCCGGTATCGGACCGGGCGTGGTGGTGGCTGGCGCAGCGCTGCCGATTACTGCGCCCCGGCTCGCCGCCTTTGGAACGAGCCCACATTCCACTGCAACTATCTCGGATTCCGCGTCGTATTATCTCCGCAGCGCTAGCCTCCGATCCTCTGCACGCCTTTCGGCGCATCCGTCAAACTGCGAGTGACGTCGATGTGCCGCTTAACTCTCTAATTATTACCAATGACTAAAAGAACACATATCCAATCCTTCTCTTATATTGTCCTGTTGGCGGTCGCCGTGGCGCTGTTTTCGGGCTGCTCTGCCGTGATGGCGGCCAAGCAACCGTCACGCAAAAACCTGGGAATACTCCGCCCAGGCACCGAGCGCGACGTGGTGCTTGCCGAGTTTGGCAGCCCCGTCGCCATGGAAAAAACGGAGGACGGGAAGAAGGAAATATTCTCCTTTATCCAAGGCTATAGCAAGGTGTCGAAGGCCTCACGGTCGTTCTTCCATGCGGCTGCGGATGTTTGCACGTTGGGCGTGTGGGAGGTCGTGGGCACGCCGATCGAGGGCAGCTTCGACGGCAAGAAGGTCACGGTAAGGGTAATTTTCGATGCCAACGATCGGATCAAAGACGCCAAAGTTATCTCGATAACAAATAAGTGATACTGCTGTAATTCAGTTGTTTGTGTGCTTGGCACGCGATTTGCCAGATAATCTTTCAACTCTTATCCCATGATCTCTCGAAAATTCATTCGTTCCATTCTGGCTCTTGGCGCTGTACTCGCCGCGATCACGTCGGCCCGCGCTTCCGAGCCTTCTGCTCCCGTCGCTCCCGCTGCGGCGGAGGTGGTGGTTGCCCCCCGTATCGAAGTGCGCCTCACCGAACTCGGCTTGATGCGCGCCTTGCTGATCCTCGGCACTGGCACGCAGGACATGGAGCCCCGCGTGGCCCAGCACTTCATGGACCTCGATTTCCGCCTGTTCCCCTCGGCTCAGATGGGGCCGGGCAGGCTCACTCCGGCCGAGGCCATCGCCCGCGGTCGCGAGGCCGATGCTGACCTCGTGTTATTTGCCACCGCCACGTCGCGCCAGAAGACCAAACTGGAGGACTTTGAACTCCACGAGGCCGAGGCCACCGTGCAGCTCTTCAGCGCCGTCTCCGGCGAGCTGCTCGTTAGCCGTACCGAGCGTGCCACCGGCACCCGTACCTCCGATGCCGTCGAGGCGGCCCGCGGTGCACGCGAGCGTGCTGTCGATGCCGCAGAGACCGCCGCCATCCGCCAGACGCTCGACCGCACGCACCGCCTGCTCGTGTACGAGGCGGTGATCGTGGGCGTGTACACCGAGGAGCAGTTGCTCGGGCTCATGGATCACATGCGCTCACTCGACGGGGTGGCCGGTGTGCGCCGGCGTTCGTTTAACCGCGATGCCCGTGAGGCGCTGATCGAGGTGATCGCCGCGCCGCGTAGCGAGGGCGTGTGGCGGGCGCATCTGGAGAAGATGCCCAAGCTCATCGTCAATCTCGGCTACAA
>MWDT01000337.1 GCA_002070825.1 Verrucomicrobia bacterium ADurb.Bin122 | reverse complement strand
GGGTGGTAGCCGGGCCGGTTGATGCGCAACACGCGCCGCGGCCCACCCGGAGGACGCACGAGGTACGTGGCGTTTTCCGAGTAGCTGAGGAGCTTCACCTCGCTGTCGGGCGGCAGGCCGTAAAGCGGCAGGGCCTGGCGGACGAGCTTCTCCACGCGGGCCAGTTGGGCTTTGGTGGATAGTTTCGCGAAGGCGGCGGCGGTGATGGGCGCGGGCATGTGGCGGAGGCGTTGCAGGGTTCGGGCCGGTCAGGCCTTGGGCAGAGTCTTCATCGCGGCGGCGATGCCCTCCTCCATGCGGGCGAGGATGTCGTCGCACAGCGCCTTGTCGCAGAGCAGACCGGGTTTGAACTGGAGCACGCGCGGGTCGAGCTGCGAGTAGATCGCCCAGATGCCGCGCGGGTAGAGGGCGCGCATGACGTACTTCGCGCCCTCGGGGTGGTCGAATTCGAGGCCGAAGATCACGCCGCGTTGGCGGATGCCCTTGAACGCCGGATGCTGCGCGCGGATGCGGTCGAGGCCGGCGCGCAGGTAATCGGCGATGAACTTGACGTTCTTCTTCGTCTCTTCGCGCAGGGTGATTTCGAGCGTCTTGAGGCCGACGACGCAGCCCAGCTCGGAGCCGCCGAAGGTGGAGATGTGGCCCCAGCCGTCCTCCTCGACCCAGCGGCCGGCGGCCTGCGTGGTGATGACGGCGCTGATCGGATAGATGCCGCCGCTGAGGCCCTTCGACGTGACGATGATGTCGGGCGTGACGCCGTAGGTGGAGATGCCCCAGAGCTCGCCGCAACGCATGAGGCCGGTCTGCACCTCGTCGGCGATGTAGAGCGTGCCGTATTTCTCGCAGAGCTTTTTCACGCCGGGCAGGTAGCCCTCGGCGGGCATCACGAAGCCGTAGGTGGCCGGGATGGTCTCCATGATGACGCAGGCGGCGTCGCTGCCCTTGAGCGCGGCCTCCATGGCGGCGAGGTCGTTGAACGGCACTTTGACGAACTCGTCCGGCGCGCCCTCGGAGAGGAACGGTTTTGCGTAGCGCTCGTTGGCGGTGCTGAGCGCGAGGCCGGTGTGGCCGTGGTAGGCGCGCACGACGGAGACGATCTTCTTCCGCTTGGTGGAATTGCGGGCGCACTTGAGCGCGATGTCGATCGCCTCGCCGCCGCCGCTGCCGAGCATGGCGTATTTCATGCCCTTGGGCGCGCTCTCAACGAGCGCCTTGGCGAAGGCCGCGCGGCCGATGGCCGGGAAGTGGTGGTTGCCGATGTCGAAGCAATCGAGGGCGGATTTCAGCGTGGCGATCACCTCGGGGTTGCGGTGGCCGAGGTTGAACGTGCCACCGTTGAGGTGCAGGTCGATCAGCCGGTGGCCCGACATGTCGTAGAGGTAGTAGCCCTCGCGGCGGCCGATCACGAGATCGACGCCTTGGTTCTGCCAGTTCTGGGTCTTTTCCGGATTCCAGAATTGGATCGAGTCCTTGAGGACTTGAGCTTTGTCGGAGTTGAGCAACTCGGCGGGTGTGGGAACTTTCATGGCAAGTGTTGGGATTGGGAAAAATCAGGCGTGGGCGGTGCGGCCGGTGAGCTCGGCGAGCAGTTCATCGGTGGCGAGCACCTGGCAGTAGATGTTGTTGAGCACGGCGAGCTCGTGGCGGTGCAGCTCGTCGGTGCCGGCGGCGCAGGCGTCGTCCACGACCACGACGTCGAAGCTCTCGTCGGCGAGGCTGCGCACGGTGGAGGAGACGCACTGGTCGGTGAAGATGCCGCAGCAGACGACGTGGCGGATGCCGAGGTTGTGCAGCACGAGGCGAAGGTTGGTGCCGGTGAGCGCGCTGTCGGTGGTCTTGGTGACGACGATCTCGCCGGGCAGTGGCGCGACCTGCGGAAGGATGGCGGCCTGCGGATCGGCGAGCGGCAGGAGCAGGTTGTTGAAGCCCGGTCGTGCCTGGCTGAGCGACCGGTCGCGGCCGTCGGCGGTGAGGCAGGCGATGCGGGCGAAAAGCACGTCGTGCTTTTGTGCGCGAAACCAGGCGAGCAGGCGTTGCGTATTGGGCAGCACGGTCGTTTCCAGTCGCGTGCGAAACGGCGCCCAGCGTGCCCACTCGCGCCGCGCCGGCTCATCGGTCGGGGCGGGCGGTTGCGCGGGCAGGTAGCAGGCCTGGAGATCGATCACGAGCAGCGCCGTGCGCTCGGGGGCGAGCGCGAGATCGGGCGCGTGGTCGATCATCTCGTAGTAAAACGAGCGATGGGCGGTTCTCCAGGACATGGTGTGCGGTGTGCGGCGGCGATCAGGCTTCGAGGGCTTGCGGCGACTCGGGCAGCACTTGGCCGCCGTCGATGGCGAGCGCCTGACCGGTGATGTAGCCGGCCTCGGGCGAGGCGAAAAACGCGGCGGCGTGGCCGATGTCTTCGACGGAGCCGAGACGCTTGAGCGGGATGATGGCCGCGGCGGAGGCGGCGTAGTCGGGCCCGAGTGCGGCGAGGCCCTCGGTGGCGATGTTGCCCGGCAGGACCGCGTTGACGGTGATGCCGAACTTCGCGAGCTCGATGGCGGCGGTGCGCATGAAGCCGAGCTGCGCGGCCTTCGTCGCGCCGTAGTGGCTCCAGCCGGGGAAGCCGGTGATCGGGCCGGTGATCGAGGAGGTGATGACGATGCGCCCGGCGCCACTCTTTTTCAGCTCGGGCAGGCAGGCCTGCACGGTGAGGAACATGCCCTTGACGTTGACGGTGAAAACCTCGTCCCACTGCGCATCGGTCATGGTGTCGAGCTTGGCGGCGGGGAAGATGCCGGCGTTGGCGCAGAGCACGTCGATGCCACCGAAGGCCGCGACGGCGGCGGCGGCGATGGAGGCGGCACCGGCGCGCGTGGTGACGTTGCCCGCGAAGAACTTGGCGGTGCCGCCGGCCTTTTCGATCTCGGCGACAGTGGCGGCGCCAGCCTGGGCGTCGCGGCCCACGATGAGG
>MWDT01000336.1 GCA_002070825.1 Verrucomicrobia bacterium ADurb.Bin122 | reverse complement strand
ATGATCGAGTTTGCCCTCAAGTTGAAGCCCGACTCCGTCTGCGTCGTCCCGGAAAACCGCGCCGAGATCAGCACCGAGGGCGGCCTCGATGTGGTGAAAAACCGCGAACGCGTGCGCGCCTGCACCGAGGCGATGAACGAGGCCGGCATCCAGACCAGTCTCTTCATCGATCCCGATCAGGCGCAGATCGAGCTCAGCGCCGAGCTCAAGGCCCCCTGGGTCGAGCTGCACACCGGCGCCTATGCCAACGCCTACCACACGCCCCGCCGCCAGTCCGAGTTCAAGCGTCTCTGCGTCGGCGCCACCATCGCGCATGGTTGTGGACTCACCGTCAACGCCGGCCACGGCATCAATTACGTCAACATCGCCGAGGTGCGCGACATCCCGCACCTGCACGAGCTCAACATCGGGCACAGCATCGTGTGCCGCGCGCTCTTTACCGGCATCGAGGAGGCCGTGCGCGAGATGCGCGTGCGCATGAATCCGCCCCAGTCCTGCGTCTCGGGCCATGCCCCGCGCGCCATCCTCTGAAACGGCGCGGATGAACATCGAACTTCCCCCTGGCGGCATCCTGCTCGGCCTCGGTTGCGACGTCATCGAGGTCGCCCGCGTGCGCGGCGTCGTTGAGCGGCAGGGCGAGCGTTTCCTCGCCCGCGTCTTCACCGACGAGGAGCGCGCGTACTGTCTGGCAAAGCCCCACCCGCACCCGCACCTCGCGGCGCGTTTTGCCGCCAAGGAGGCCATCTCGAAGTGTTTCACCACCGGCATCGGCGCCGAGCTCAACTGGCGCTCCATGTCGATCTACCACGGCGCGCGCATGGAGCCGCTGGTGCGCCTCGACGAGAAGGGGCAGGCCCTCCTCCGGCACGTCGGCGCCACGCATGTCATCGTGAGCCTTTCCCACACTGAGACCGTGGCCATGGCCACCGCCGCGCTCGTGCGCGCCTGAGCCGCCATGCCCGATCTCGCCCCAGTCCGCCGCCCGCCCATCTCCCGGTTGTCCAAGACACCCTCCTGGATCATGCTCGGATTCTGCCTTGGCGTGCTCTTCATTTGGGCGCTGCCCGACGAGCCGCCGCCGGCACCGCCCCCGGCTCCCGATCCCGTTACGATTCTCCTCCGCCCTCATCGGATGTCCGAAGTCGAGGCCGTCTTTGATCAGTGGGGCCAGTATGCCGTGTGGGACAACGACACCACCGAGGTCGCCCTCTGGAATGCCGACGCCAAGGCTTTCACCGACACCTTTGAGGTGCTGCGCGTGGGCGAGACGCTCTATTTCCGCACCATCCCCAAGCTCACGCGCCCGGTGATCCGCCGCGGGGTCGAGTCGAAGTCGCCGCTGCAATTCACCGGCGTGCCCGACGAGCGCCCCTGAGCCGCCGTCGCGTGGCACGCTTGCTGGGGGGGCGCACGCGTACCCATTCTTCCATGAGCCTGACCCGTGACAACAAGTCCGCACATCCCGCTGCCCAGTACGATGCCGAGGTGCGCCGCGTCATTCCGTTCTACGACCAGATCCACGGTGAGACGCTCGACGTCGTCCGTACCGTGGCCGGCGAGCCCGCGCACTGGCTCGACACCGGAGCCGGCACCGGCGCGCTCGTCGAGCGTGCGCTCGCCGAGTTTCCTGCGACCCGTTTCGCCGTCGCCGACCCGTCCGAGGCCATGCTCGCGCAGGCGCGGCAGCGACTGGAGGCCGCCGACATCGGGCGTGTGAGTTTTCTGCCGGCCGTCGATAGTGCCGGGCTCACCCGGGTGGCCGGGGCTTTGCGCCCGCAGGTGATCACCGCGATCATGTGCCACCACTACATGGCGCCCTCCGGGCGTCGTGAGGCGGTGCAGGCTTGCCACGACCTGCTGGCGCCGGGCGGAGTTCTGATCGTGTTTGAAAACGTGGAGTGCGAATCGCCGCGCGGGCGCGAATGGGGGCTGGAGCGCTGGCGCCGTTTTCAACTCGCGCAGGGTCGCACGCCCGAGGCGGTCGCGCTGCACCTCGCGCGCTTCGGCACCGAGTTGAAGCCGGTGCGCATCGCCGAGCATTTGGCTCTGTTTCGCGAGGTCGGGTTCCAAGCCGCCGAGCTTTTCTGGCGCGCCCACATGCAGGCCGGTTTCTACGCGGTCAAACAGGCCTGACCTTCCTTCAACACCGGCGGCCACGGGCGCGGCGCACACCGTCCCGCCTCCGATCAATCGCCTTGATCGGTGAGGGGCTCAGGGCGTCGAGCGGCGCTCAGGCGGCGAGTCCGAACCGCGATTTGAGGGTCAATCCGTCGATGTCGAGGGAGGTGCGCAGCATCTCGGCGGCGCACAGGTCGACGGCCTTCTTGATCAGGTGGTCAAACTGGCTTTGCGGCAGCGCTTGGCCGTCGTGCCGGATTTCCAGAATGTGCGAACCCGTGGCGAGCAGATGGGCCAGAAACTCCTCCAGCTCCATCGGGTCGTCCGTTTGATAGGTGACCGCCCGCTCGTTGTGTTGATGTCGGGTGGAGTAATCGATGGCGAATTTGGCAAACATGGCGATTGAGTGTTGAGCCACGCCGAGGCGCGGCGGTTGCCCTCGCGAAGGTGGCGCGGGCGGTCGAAACCGCCGGAAAGATACGCCTGTGCGCGGCTCGCTGCCATGGAGCCTTTGCCCTTGGCCTATCGCTTAGGGCGTGGCGCGCAGTCGCGTTTACTCGCGCAACGCCTCGATCACCGCGCCGGCCGTCAGCACTTCCGGCAGGATGAGCGGCTCGGGGCGGTCTGCCCGGTAAACCAGGTTAAACGGCACCGCGCTGCGCTGCCACCGAGCCAGCTCTTCGGTGATTCGCGGGTCCTTGTTGGTCCAGTCGGCCTTTAACGCGACGACGCCGCGCTCGCGAAATGCCCGCCGCACCTCCGCGTTGTCCAACGCCAGCCGCTTGTTGGTCTGGCACGTCGCGCACCAGCGCGCGGTAAAATCGACATAGACGGTCCGCTTCGATTC
>MWDT01000335.1 GCA_002070825.1 Verrucomicrobia bacterium ADurb.Bin122 | reverse complement strand
CGAGGCAAACTGCAGCACATGGTCCTCGGGTGTGATGCCGAAGATCTCAATCTGCCCCTGAATCATGTTGATGAAACCATCGTGCGGCACGAGCACGCCCTTCGGACGTCCGGTGGAGCCGGAGGTGTAGATCAGGTAGGCGCCATCGCGCAGGCCGGGCGCTTCGCCGCGAGCCGGTGCAGCTACGGCAGCGGAGTCGGTCTGCTCGGGATCGAGCGTGAGCACCGCATTGGCGTCGGCGACGATGTGGTCCAAGCGCTCCGGCGGGGACTTCGGATCGAGCGGCAGGTAAACCGCGCCGAGCCGCATGATGCCCAGCAACGTTTCGAGCAGGCGGAGTCCGCGGGTGGCGCGCACGCCGACGACATCGCCTTTCTGCACGCCCTGCCCTGCCAGCCACGCCGCGCAGAGCTGCGAGCGCCGCTGCAACTCCGCGTACGTCCAGACGCCGCCGGACTCGTCGCGCGCTGCAGGGCGGTCCGCATGGCGCGCGGCGATCTCGTCGAAGAGCGCCGGGATGGTGCGCGCCGCGTACGGGCGAGCATCGCCGCGCTGCCAGGTGGCGAGCTCGCGTTTCTCCTCGTCGAGGAGGAAGTCGAGTTGCGAGAGCTCGTCGCACTCGGCGAGCTGGCCGGCGAGCAGCTCGACGCGCTTCACATAGCGCGCGACATCCTGCTCGGTGAGGTGATTGCAACTGCTGCGTACGTTGAGGAAATAGCGGCTCGGCGAGCCCTCCTCCATGATCATCACACCGAACAGCACCGCCTCGCGCGCGCTGTGTTTCTGGATCACGGCCGCGACCGGGAAGTCCTCGTTGCCGGCGGGCGTGTGCGGGATGACGTTGACGAACGTATCACCGGCGCAGGCGAAACGCCCGTGCTCGAATTGCCGCATCGCCAGTTGGTAGGGCGTGCGGATGTGGCGGAAGAAGTGTTTGCTCTGCGTCGCCACCTCCTCGGCGACCTCGCTGAACAGACGGTGACGCGCGAGATTGAGGTTGAGCGGCGGAAGCGAGATCTGGCTGCCCTGCCGCCGGGCGAAGTTCTTGCGCTCGCCGAAGCCGGTGGGCGTCTGCACGACCACCTGTTTCTCGTTGCACATGTACGAGACGATCAGGGCGTGCAGCGCGGTGAAAAACGTCGACGCGCTGATTCTGCGCGCTTCGAGCAGGGCGTGGATTTTCGCGGTGCCGGCAGCGGAGAGGAAATACTTCTGGTGGCGAGCCAGCTCCAACACATCGGCACAGCCGGGGAGCGCGCGGAAAATCCGGCGTTCCGGCAACTGCGCCAGATGGGATTTCCACCAGTCGATGTCCTGGGAAAATCGCGACGACGCGGCGTGTTTTCGATCTTCGTCGTGGAGCGCCATCGCATCGCAGGGCTCGCCCCAACCGGGCTCGGCACCGCGCAGCGCAGCGCGGTAGGCTTCGGCGACAAGCTCGACATGAAACGACAGGCCGATCCCGTCCATCACGAGGTGCGACACCTTCACGATGTAGAGGCTCTCCGACTCGCTCACCTGGATGAGCGCGCAACGGATCGGCTGCTCGCCGAGCGGACGCTCGAAAAACGCATCCGCCCAGCGGTGCGCCTCCGCGAGGTCCACCGGCGACGCGCCAAGATCGGGAAGCTCCAGAGCGACGTCCGGGAAGGCGTCGAGTTCGAAGAAGGGCTCCTTTTCGTTGAGGTGCAGGCGGGCGCGCAACAAAGGGAACTGCCGCAGCACGCAGGCCAGCGCTTTTCGCAGGATGTCGGGACAGACCTTGCGGTTGATTGGGAAAACGCCGCGGTTGTCCACCTCGCCCACTGCGGAGGACCGCCCGGCCAGCCAGATCTCCTTCTGATCGCTGGTAAACGGGACCGACTCCAAGCGCGAAAAAGCGCCTCCGTCGCCCACCGCCTTCACCTCGCCCATGCCGTTCATTATCAAAGCACCAAGCGGTTGCGTAAACCGGGCCCAGATGCCCATGCATGGAGCATCGGCAGAAAAGCCACCGGCCATGCAGAAGCTATTCTCAGCATGGCGGATAAGCTATAGTTAATGAACCCGAGAGGCGTGGACACGAGCAGGGAGACTGGTTCGAGAGTGTGTGGAGGGTTGCTTTGAAATGGGCCCCTGCGGCCTCGGGAGGTAGGGAAAGAGGGCGCAAAGCAGCGAAGACAACTTGGTTAGTAAGAATTGCGAATGGAAAGTAAATACCGGGCATAGCCTCATTGGATTTCCATGGCACAGCCCCCCAGCCACCAATGCTCGAACGTGCGGCACCCTGCGCGGCCCGAGGTCGGGCCACCGTCCTTCGAAACCGCGAGAATTGAGGATTCTGCCGGGGCCAATCCAGAAGCCAGCGTGACACAACCACCTCAACCGATAGAACTAACTAATGGCAGGCTTGCGGAGGCCGCGGAGAGTGGCGAGGCCGCCCCAGTCCGTGAGTGCAGGCATGGGGCGGACGGCGGTGCGGGCACGTCGGTGGTGGAGTGTGCGGTAGGCGGCGAGCTGTTGTTGGACGAAGGCCTGGCTGCCGAGGACGGCGCCGTCGGTGAAATGCCGGATGCGGCAGCGCAGGAGCGTGGTCAGCGGAAGCTTGCCGCCGGTGGCGACGACTTGCTGGAGTGCCTCGGGTGTGACGCTGGCGGCGTGTTCGCGCGGGGCGGCAGCGGTGCCGAAGAGCGCGAGGCGGTAGCCCGCTTGCGCGGTGGACCAATCGGTTTCGCTGCGGAGCGAGAGGAGGCCGCGTTGCGCATCGGCGTTGCCGGCGACCGCTTCGCCGTAGCCGCAGAAGCGGTAGTCTTTGGGGTCGTCGACGAGGCCGGCGCGGACCGGGTTGAGGTCGATGTAGGCGGCGACGGTTTCGATGGCCCGTCCGGTGGGCTCGACGAGGAGGGATTTGAAACGCTCGGCCCAGAGCGTGCCGTAGCGGCGGTGGCTTTTGTTAAACCAAATAGAGAAGCGCTGCTTAAGCAGTTTCATGAACTGAGAGACGTCGCCCATAAGCGCGAGCTGGCGTTTGCGCCAG
>MWDT01000334.1 GCA_002070825.1 Verrucomicrobia bacterium ADurb.Bin122 | reverse complement strand
GTTTTCGACGGCGCTGGTGCGGGCGAGCAGGTTGAAGCCCTGGAAGATGAAGCCGAGGGCGTGGCGGCGCAGGAGTGAGCGCTGGTCGGCGTTGAGCGGGCCGACGTCGATGCCGGAATAGTGGTAGGTGCCGGAGGTCGCGGTATCGAGGCAGCCAAGGATGTTCATGAGCGTCGATTTGCCGGAACCGGAGGGGCCCATGACGGCGACGAACTCGCCCTTATGGATCGTGAGATCGACGCCGCGCAGCGCCTGGAATGCGGCGTCGCCGGTGCCATAGGTCTTGGTGAGACCTCGCAGCTCGATGAGGGGAGCGTCGGTGCTCATGACTTGGTGACGGAGCTGGTGATGACGACGAGCCCCTCGGCGACGCCTTCACCGCTGATCTCGGTGTTGCGGCCGTCGGAGAGTCCGGTCTTGAGGTCGAGGGGCTGCGGCTGCCCGTCGACGAGGCGCCAGACCTTGCCCTCGCCGAGCTTTCTGACCTCGCCGGTGGGCGGGCGCTTGTTGCCGCCGAAGCGCGGCGGGCCGGGCATGATCTTTTGCATGAATGATTTTTCCGGAGCGGCGGGGCCGGCGGCGGCGACGGGGGCGTAGCGCAGCGCGGCGGCAGGCACGGTGAGGACACCTTTGCGCTCGGCCACGCGGATGTCGGCGGTGGCCGTCATGCCGGGGCGCAGGCTGAGGTCGGAGTTGGCCACTTCGAGCTCGGCGTCGTAGGTGACGACGTTGTCGGTGGTGGAGGAGCCGAAGGAGACCTTGGTGACCTTGGCGGTGTAGGTGCGGCCGGGCCAGGCATCGACGGTGAAGGTGGCGGGCTGGCCGGCGGCGACGCGGGCGATGTCGGCCTCGGCGATGGCGACGTCGAGCTTCATCTGTTCGAGGGACTCGGCGATGACGAAGAGCTCGGGAGCGGTGAAGCTGGCAGCCACGGTCTGGCCTGGCTCGATGCTGCGGGTGAGCACAATGCCGTCGATGGGGGAACGGATGATGGCCTTGGCGAGGTCGCTTTCATTCATGGCGACAAGGGCCTCGGCCTGCTGGACGGAGGCTTGCGCGCTGGCGAGGGTGGCGCGAGCGCGGGCAGCGGTGGCGATGGAGGAATCCATGTCGGCCTTGGAGGGCATCTTGCCGCCGCTGATGCGCTGAAGCTCCTGCTGGCGTGCAAGAGTGGCCTCGGTCTCGGCGACGGTAGCCTCGGCCTGCTGCACGGAAGCCTTGGCGGAGGCGACGGCGGCGCGGTTGTTGCGGATCTGCTGTTGGAGTTTGCTGGTATCGAGGCGGGCGAGTGGCTGTCCCTTGGTCACGCGGTCGTTGGTATCGACAAAAACCTCCAAGGTGGTGCCGGAGAGCTCGCTGCCGATGGTGACCTCGTTGGTCGGCTCCAGATTGCCGGTGGCCGTGATGGTGAGGGTGATGTCGCCGCGGGTGACGGGGGCGGTGACGTAGGTGGGGGCACGGCTGGCGGCGTCGGCACGACGGCTGCAGCCGTAGGCGATGCCAAGCACGAGCACACAGGCGGCAAAGGCGAGGTAGAGTTTGCGGCGCGGGTGCAGGCCGGTGGCACCGGAGCGCACGATGGCGTCGAGGTCGGAAGGTTGGGAGGAAGGCGACGATTTCATGTGAAGGGGAAAGAGTTTCAGAGGGAGGACCAGCCGCCACCGAGGGACTTGTAGAGCCGGATGTGGGCGGTGAGCTGGGCGGCCTGGGCGGCGACGCGCTGCTGCTCCAGCGAGAGCGAGGTGCGCTGGGCATCGAGGGCAACGAGGAGGTCGGCCTGGCCGGCCTGGTATTTCTGGGCGGCGAGAGTCGAGGCCTCGCTGGCCGCCTCGGCGGCGCGGGAGAGCGAGTCGAGACGCTCAGCGGTGCGGGCGACGGAGGTCTGGGCGTTTTCCACCTCGGCGAGCGCGGAGAGCACGGCGGATTCGTAGGCGATGAGTGCCTGGCGCTCGGCCTCGGTCTTGATCTGGATGGTCGCCTGGATGCGGCCTGCCGCGAAGATGGGAGCGGAGAGGCTGCCGACAAGGCGGGCGAGATTGCGGTCGGGCGAAAAGATGTCGCCGGCTTTCAACGACTCGACGCCGAGGGAACCGGTGAGCGAGAGCGAGGGCAGGCGGTCGCGTTTCGCGGATTTGGTGCGGGCGACGGCGGCCTCGAAGCCGCGCTCGGCGGCGCGGATATCGGGGCGCTGGCGGAGCGTCTCGGCCGGGATGCCGGTGGCGAGGCTCGCGGGGACCGCGGGGAGCGCACGGGGCGCGGCGAGGAGCGCATCGAGCTCGCCGGGCGTGCGGCCGCAGAGGGTGGCGAGCTGGTTGCGCGTCTCGGAAAGGGTCTGGCGGAGTGAGGGCAGCGAGGCGCGGGATTGCTCGAGGGCGGAGGTGGACTGGCGGACATCAAGGACGGAGACGATGCCGGCCTGCTGGCGCCACTGGGCGATCTGAGCGGTCTCGGCCTGGGCGGAGAGGCTGGTTTCGAGGGCGGCGAGCTGGGCCTCGGTGGAGCGGAGCGTCACGTAGGCGGTGGCGACCTCGGCGGCGAGGGAAACCTGGGCGGCGTGGAGGTTTTCCGTGGCTTGGGCGAGGTCGGCTTGGGCGGCGGACAGGGCGAGGCGTTGTTTACCGAAGAGATCGATCTCCCAGCTGGCGTCGAGTGAGGCGCCGTAGTTCTCCGTGGTCGTGGTGACGTCAGTGGCGCGGACCTCGGTGCGCGAGCCGGAGCCGGAGGCGCTGGCATTGAGCGAGGGGAAGAGGCCGGAGCGCTCGATGTTTTTCGAGGCGCGGGCAGAGGCGATCCGGGACAACGCAGTGCGGATATCGGGGCTCTGACGGAGGGCGTTGTCGATCAGCTGGTCAAGGACCGGATCGTCGAAGCGTTTCCACCAGTTGGCGAGCGCGGCGGTGTCGAGGGGGCCGGCGACGGCGGCCCCGGCCTGCCATTGTGGAGGGACGGCGGGGCGGGCATCGCCGGAGGACGCCGGTGCTGCAGCGAGCAAGGCGGGGAGACCGGCGAGTACCAGC
>MWDT01000333.1 GCA_002070825.1 Verrucomicrobia bacterium ADurb.Bin122 | reverse complement strand
CGCAAACACGCCTTTGCCGCCGAAGCCCCGCTCCCGCCCGAGTTCACCGAAGCCCTCCGCCCCGGCGCCTGAGCGGCCCGCCGGCCCCGAGGCCAGTCGTAGCGCAGACTTCCAGTCTGCACAGACACGTGGGCCGGAGACCTGCGTCACGTCACTGGAAGCTTGGCGTGGCGCCGTGCGCTACTCCTTGCTCCAATCATCCGCCAGCGCCTCGGCTTGCTGGAGCACGAGCGTGACGGCCTCTTCCTGGCCTTCCGGCGGGTATTTGTATTTACGGAGCAGGCGTTTGATCAGGATGCGCATCTGGGCGCGGACGGTATCGCGCACCTGCCAGTCCACCGTCGTGCTCTTGCGGAGCTGTTCGGTGAGTTCGGCCGCGAGCTGTTTGAGGGTCGCGTCGCCCATCGTCTTGAGGACTTCCGGGCGTTCGGCCAGAGCATCGTAGAACGCGATCTCGTCGACGCTTAGCCCGAGCGCCTCGTTGCGGCTGAGGGCGTCTTTGAAGTCGCCGGCCATGGCGAGGAGCTCTGCGATCACCTGGGCGGTTTCGATGGCGCGGTTGTGATACTTGCGGAGCGCCTCCAGCAGGCGGTCGCCGAATTTCTTTTGCAGGACGACGTTGGTTCGCGTGTGCGCCTTGATTTCGTCGCGCAGGAGTTTTTCCAGCAACTCCACCGCGAGGTTCTTCTGCGGCATGGCGCGGACGTCTTCCAGAAACTCCTTCGAGAGCAGGCCGATGTTGGGCTTCTTGATGCCGGCGAGGGCGAAGATGTCTTCTACGCCATCGGAGACGACGGCGTTGTCGAGGATGCGGCGGAGCGCGGAGTGTTTCTCCGCTTCGGTCAACTTACGATCCACCGAGGTGTACTTTACGATGGCGGCTTTGACCGCGCTGAAGAATGCGATCTCGGTGCGCAGCGCCTCCGCCTCGTCGAGCGTGCCGCAGACGGCGAAGGCGCGGGTGATGGCGGTGACCAGATCGAGGAAACGCTTTTTGCCGTCGGGCAGTTTCCGGTCGTCGAGGATGTGGTTTGCGGCGGGGAGGATCAGGGCAACGGGGTTCTTTTCGTAGCCGGAGTAGTCGAAGCCGCCTCCCGCTCGGAAGAGCGCGCGGCAGGCATCGAGCTTGGCGCGGAGCACGTCGAGGTACTCCTCGGCATTGCGGCTGGGTTGGCCGCGGCCGTTGGAGTCGACATAAGTTTTGAGGGCCGCCTTCAGGTCGTTGGCGATGCCGATGTAGTCCACCACGAGGCCGCCGGGCTTGTCTTTGAAAACGCGGTTCACGCGGGCGATGGCCTGCATGAGGTTGTGCCCCTTCATCGGCTTATCGACGTACATCGTGTGGCAGCACGGGGCGTCAAAGCCGGTCAGCCACATGTCGCGTACGATCACGAGGCGCAGCGGGTCGGCGGGGTTCTTGAAACGTTTTTCGAGGCGCTTCTTTTGCCGCTTGGTGGTGACGTGCGGCTGGAGCGCCTTTTCGTCGGAGGCGCTGCCGGTCATCACGACTTTGATCGCCCCCTTCTCGATGTCGGCATCGTGCCACTCGGGTCGGAGTGCGACGATGGCCGCGTAGAGGCGGGCGCAGATGTCGCGGCTCATGCCGACGATCATCGCCTTGCCGGGCATGACGGCGTTGCGCGTCTCGAAATGGGCCACGAGGTCGGCGGCGATTTCCTCGACGCGCTCCTTGGCGCCGACGAGCTTTTCGAGCGTGGACCACAGCCCCTTGGTCTTTTCGCGCTGGGTTTCCTCCTCGTCTTCGACGACCTCCTCGACCTTGGCGCTGAGCTTTTCGATCTCGGCGTGGTTGACGTCAAGTTTGGCGAGGCGGCTTTCGTAGAGGATTTCGACCGTGGCGCCGTCGTCCACTGCGTCCTGGATGTCGTAGATGCTGATGTAGTCGCCGAAGACGGCGCGGGTGTCCTTGTCGTCGCGCTCGATGGGCGTACCGGTGAAACCGATGAACGAAGCCGTCGGCAGGGCATCGCGCAGGTGCTTGGCGAAGCCGTAGACGTATTTGCCGGTCTTCGTGTTCAGCCGCGCCTTGAGCCCGTACTGACTGCGATGGGCTTCATCGGAGATGACGACGACATTGCTGCGGTCGCACAGCACCGGGTGCTTCTCTTCGCCGTCGGTGGGGGCGAATTTCTGAATCGTCGTGAAAATGATGCCGCCGGCCTGCCGCGACGCCAGTTTCTCGCGGAGTTCCTCCCGGCTGTCCGCCTGTTCGGGCGTTTGTTTGAGGAGCTCCTGGGCGCCGCAGAAGGTTTCGTAGAGCTGGCCGTCGAGGTCGTTGCGGTCGGTCACGACGACGAGGGTGGGGTTTTTCATCTCCGGCTGCTGGATCAGTTTCCCGGCGTAGCAAACCATGGAGATGCTCTTGCCCGAGCCCTGCGTGTGCCAGACGACGCCGGCCTTGCGCGAGCCGGGCACGACTTCCTTGCCGTAGGGGGCACGCGATTCGTTCAGCGAACCGCTGGCCATCTCCTGCGCGGCGATGACGGTCACGCGCACGGCTTCGCGCACGGCGTGGAACTGGTGGTAGCCGGCGATCTTCTTCACCAGCTTGTCTCCGTCCTGCTCGAAGAGGATGAAGTGCTTCAGATAATCGAGAAACAGTTCCCGGTCGAAGAAGCCGCGAACGACCTTTTCGATTTCGTACTCCACGACCGGCTTGTCGTCCTCGTTCTTGATCGTGCGCCACGGCTGGAAGCGCTCCTGATCGGCGGTCAGCGAGCCTACGCGGGCGGTGAAACCGTCGCTGACGATGAGCGCCTCGTTAGTGCTAAAGAGTTCGGGAATCTCTTCCTTGTAGGTCTGGAGCTGCCGCCAAGCTTTCCAGATATCGGCTTGTTCGTCAGCCGGGTTTTTGAGCTCGATGACCGCGAGGGGCAGGCCGTTGAGGAAAACGACGAGATCGGGCCGGCGCGTCTTGGCCGGGCCTTTGATCGCGAACTGGTTGACGACGAGGAATTCGTTGGCGTCGAGGTTCGCGAAATCCACCAGCCGCAGGTCTTCGTGTTTGACGGCG
>MWDT01000332.1 GCA_002070825.1 Verrucomicrobia bacterium ADurb.Bin122 | reverse complement strand
TGCGAGTTATCCACAGTTAAGCTCGATCACAGTCGCTAGCAGAGTTGTGTATCGTAGGGAGTGAGAGGGGGGGGGGTTGTGTGCAGGGGGGGGGGAGAGGGATGCTCAACAGGTTATCCACCGGTAAACCACACGTTCTCCACACGTTCCGGAGGCCCGAGGATGGGAAGCGCTCTGCTCTGGTTCGCAGTCCTCACTTCACTGCTGACGCTATGCACCGTTGTGAGCTGTGTCGTCGCCTTCTGGAGGCCGGTTTCGCGGTGTGGTTCGCTTTCGAAGAGCCTCCGGGAGACGCGGGAGGAGCTCACCGAAGTGCAATCTGCGTTGGACTCGCTGACGCTGAGCCACAAGCGCCTGATGGCTCGCGTGGGAATGCGTTCGAAGCGTGGGCAACTCATGATCGATCCTGAGGACGCCGCGCCCGCGCCCGCCGAGACGAAAGCGGACCTGCGTCGCCGGTACCTCAACGGCAAAAACCCCGCCCAGATCGCGCGCGAGGCGATGCAGGGCACCATCACCACGAACGGGAGCAGTGCAGCATGAGCATCTACGTGCCGCCTGGCGGTTTCGCCGGGTACGCGCAGCAAGTACCGGCCGCGAAGGCGGGCCAGGCGGGCGGGCGCATCGCGCGCGGCGGACGGCGGCGCAAGCGCAAGGGCACGAAGAAGGCGGCGACCGCGAAGCGCAAAAGCGCGAAGCGTGGGAAGCGCCGGATGCTCAACGGCAAGCGGATGACCGCGAAGCAGGCGAAGTACTTCGGGAAGCGTAAGAAGCGCTGATGGCGTTCAACGAGGAATTCGGGACGATCCAGAACAACGCGGATTCGACGCTGAACCCGTCGAACCCGACGAATCCGGCGTTCGCGCCGAGCGTGTTCGATATCGTCTCGACCAACCCGTTCCCGAGCATCGTCGAGATCATCCCGCCGCAGCCAGGCGCGAACCCCGGCAATCCCGCGCTGCCCAACTACACGCCGCCCACGGGCGCAGCGCCATCGATTCCGTCACCGTCGCCGCCGCCACCGGTCGGCGCAGCGCCCACCATCCCCGCCGCGATCCTTTCCGGCGGCGGCGGCGGCGGCGGCGGGCCATCCACTGCACCGCGCACGCCGCGAGCGCGCCGCTACACCGACATCCAGCCTGGTCCGATGCCTGGCACGGTGCGCGTGCGCATGGCGGGCGGCGAGTGGATCGTCACGACGCCGGACAAGCTGAACCCATCGGACCGGCGGCGCTACGAAGCAATGACGAAGCGTGTCCCGAGCGTTGCGGATCGCGCGCCCGCGTCGAAGACTGGCCCGCGCGTCTCTCCGAGCGGATGGGAACGCGCGTCGATCGGGATTCTCGTGGCCGCGACGGCGGCGCAGACCGCGTACGGCATCTACGAGGACTACCGCAACAGCCTTCCCGACTACGGCGCGCAGCGAAAGACGCGCGTGCCGCCGCCGCCAGGTGCCGACTTCACGAAGCCGAAGCGCGGCGGCGCGTCGAAGCAGTCAGCAGCGCCCGCGCCCGTCGTCAACGTGGTCGTGAACGTGCCATCGCCACCGACGCCGCCCGCGCCAGCGCGCGACCGCAAGCCGCTCGCGGTGAAGGTTCCCCGCGTGACGGTCGAGAAGGCTGAGCCGATCCTCATGCCGCTCCCGCAGCTGCCGCAGAGTGTGCCCGAGCGCATCGCGAAGGCTGTTGGGAAGGTGGCCGCATCGCCCACGGTTCGCACGCTGCTCTCGCTGTCTAGCCTGGCGCAGCTGGTGCCGCGCTCGACGCAGCTGCGCATTTCTCAGCCGCGAACCAACGTGGATCCGATCACGACCAACAACCTGCTTCAGCTGCAACAGGGACAGCCGCTAGCGGGGTCCGGTTACAGCGGTTCGGGCGGCTCGAGCAACAGCCGGTGTCGCTGCACGAAGAAGCCGAAGCGCGAGCGCAGCTCGTGCCGCAATCCCATCGTCTCGAAGCGGTCTCGTACCGTTGACGGACGCGTTCTGCAAACCACCACGAGAGAGATCACATGCCCGCCATCCAGACAGAAACGAGCGTAGGCGCGACGTCGAGCAACTCCAACCTGGTTGCGGGGTCCGCTTTCGAGTACTCGCGCGGCCGCAACGTGCTGAGCCTCGGCGTCACCGCGTCGGCCACGGGATCGTTCATCACCATCAACTCCGGTGCGGACGTGATCCTGGAAGAGTCGCCGCCGTACGTCTCGACGCTGTTCCCGATCATCCCGGACCAGATGTTCTACAACGACGTGATGGAAGCGATGGACCGACTCCGCATCGCGTGCCGCAACCCGACGGGCGGCGCGATCACGCTGCGAGTGCTCGCGCTCCTGACGCCGGTGGCGTGACGTGGATCTGAGCAACTTCCCGCAGGGGCTGCTCGGGCTGCTCGGTTTGCGTTCGGGGGGCGCGACGGTGGGCGCGTTCTCCGAGACGCTCACGCCGACGCTCGACCTGTTCGACTTCTACGTGCAGCTGCGCCGCGAGTCCCGGGCGCTCACGCAGTTTGCTGTCGCCGCGGGAACGCAGCTGTTCGTCGAAGCGGTGCCGCCCGGCGAAATATGGTTCGTCACGGAGTTCAACGTCGGCGGCAACACGGGCGCGGGCGGCGCACTCAGCTGCGTGCCGTTGATCTACGTGAACGCCAACGCGTTCACGCTCAGCAACACGCCGATAGCGTTCGGCGCGGCCACGCCGTTCAGCATGGGCGCGGAGCAGATGCCGAAGTGGCTCCCGCCAGGTAGCCGGTTCGGTGCGCAGGTATTCACGTTCGCTGGTGGCTTCAACATCGGCGGCGCGATCAACTTCGCCAGGCTCAGAATCTGAGCCCCTAGGGGCCCGTAGGAGCCGTCCTACGGGCTTCGTCCCCCCGTCCCCCCCGTAGACCGCCCGCAGGGCGTCTTGGGCGCCGTGAGGCGCCCGAGCGCGCTCCTGCGCGCGTCCGCCTTTTCCGCATCGACAACGCCTATCGATTGCGAGTTATCCACAGTTAAGCTCGATCACAGTCGCTAGCAGAGTTGTGTATCGTAGGGAGTGAGAGGGGGGGGG
>MWDT01000331.1 GCA_002070825.1 Verrucomicrobia bacterium ADurb.Bin122 | reverse complement strand
ACCCCCGGCGGCCACCCAAACTCCCCCAGTCGTGGCCACCTGAAAATCCCCCAGTGAGATGACTGCCCGGCGGGTGCCGGGCGAGTGATCGGGACGTCTACGCTGCTCCCTTTTTTCCGGGAGCCTGGAGTGAACGTCTTGAAGCAGCACTTGAGGGTGACGATCGCGACGTTGCTGGCGCACGGCGCGAGCCAGCATGAGATTGCGCGGCGCACCGGGGTGGACCGGAAGACGATCCGGCGCTACGCGGCGACAGCAAATTCCCCCATGGCCACCGGTTCAGGATCGGCGGCCGGTCAAATTCCCCCACCCTGGCCACCGGCATCCGCGGCCGCCGATCTGCGCGTTCCAGCGCAGGCCAGCTCCGCGTGCGGGCCGCATCGCGCCTGGATCGAGACGCAGGTGGCGCTCGGGCGCAACGCGATGGCGATCTACCAGGACCTGGTCGAGCAGCACGGGTTCGCGCACCGCTACAACTCGGTGAAGCGGTTCGTGCGTGCGCTGCGGCAGCGCGATCCGGAGCGCTTCGATGTGCTCGAGAGCATGCCCGGCGAGGAAGCGCAGGTGGACTTCGGCCTCGGTGCGCCGACGCTGTGCGAGAACGGCAAGTACCGGCGACCGCACCTGTTCGTGATGACGCTGAAGTACTCGGGCAAGAGCTTCCGCAAGGTGGTGTGGAAGGCCGACCAGGAGACGTGGGCGCGGCTGCACGAGGAAGCGTTCCGCAGCTTCGGTGGATCGGTGGCCTACGTGGTGCTCGACAACCTGAAGCAGGGCGTGATCCGCCCCGATCTGTATGCGCCGGAACTGAACCCGGTGTACGCGGCGGTGCTGGCGCATTACGGCGCGATCGCGGACCCGGCGCGGGTGCGTGATCCCGATCGCAAGGGCACGGTCGAGAACGCGATCCAGCACACGCAGTCGACCGCACTGAAGGGCAGGCGCTTCGAGTCGATCGACGCGCAGAATGCCCACCTCGCACATTGGGAGGAACGCTGGGCGGCACCGCGCATCCATGGCCGCAAGAAGCGCCAGGTGCTGGCGATGTTTGCCGAGGAGCAGCCGCACCTGAAGCCCTTGCCGGTCGAAGGCTTCCGCTTCTTCAAGCAGGAAGTGCGCACGGTCGACGACAGCGGCCTGGTGCAGGTCCAGGGCGCGTACTACTCGGCGCTGCCGGCCGCCGTGCATACGCGGATTACGGTGCGCATCTACGCGGCCGAGATCGAGATCCTCGACGATCACGGACAGGTGTTGCGTCGTCATGCCAAGGCCACGCGCAAGGGCCAGTTCGTGCTGCCCGAGGCCGACCGGCTGTTCAATCCCTCGCGCGAGACCGCACGTGTCATGGCGCGCGTGGCGCGCATCGGACCGATCAGCGAACGCCTCGCCGCCGAGATCTTCGCCCGCCTCGGGCGACCCGGGCAGCGCGCGATCTACGGCCTGTCCCAACTCGCTCGCCATTACACCTGCGCCGACATCGAGGCCGCCAGCAAGGCCGTGCTGGCGCTACCGGTGCCGTCCTACCAGGCGCTCAAGCGCATCCTCGAACGCAGCGCCGTCGCACGCTCGCCGCAGCCACCGCTGACGCAATCCGGCGCGGCCATCCGAGACATGGGCGAGTACCAGCAGTTCTTCATGAACCACGCCGCATCCACCACGACCCATTGAGGCCTTCCCATGAGCATGTCGATCCCCGAACTCGAACGCAGTCTGCGCGCCCTGCGCCTCTCCGGCATGATCGCGCCACTCCAGGCGCGGGCACTGGCCGTGTCCAAGCACGAAATGGACTTCATCGAAGCCTTCGCCTGTCTCGTCCAGGACGAACTCGACCGCCGCCACTCACGCTTGCTCGAGCGCCGCTTCGTGCGTTCCGGTCTGCCCGAGCGCAAGGACCTCAAGGACCTCGACTGGACCTACAACCCGCGCCTGCCCAAACGCGCCATCCTCGAACTCGCCGCCCTCAAGTTCATCGAGGCTCGCGAAGACGCGCTGTTCCTCGGGCCACCCGGGCTCGGCAAGAGCCATTGCGCCAAGGCCATCGCCCAACTCGCCGCCGGGCGCGGTTACACCGTCCTCTACCGAGAAGCCAACCAACTGTTCGACGACATCCACGAAGCTCGCCAACTCGGCGAGCGGCGCAGACAGCGCACCTTCCTGCAGAACGCCGACCTGCTCGTCATCGACGACCTGTTCCTACGAAAACTTCCCGAAAACGCCGGTGACGAACTCGCCGACGTCCTGATGAGCCGCTACGAAAAACACGCCACGCTGATCACGTCGAATCGACCGGTCGAAGATTGGGCCAAGCTGCTCGGCGATGTCGTGCTCGTCACGCCGCTGCTCGATCGCCTGATGCACCACGCTCACTTGCTTCGGTTCGAAGGCAAGAGCTGGCGACTCAAAGAAGCGGCGGCTCGCGTTGCGAGCCGTCAGGAGAGCGTGTAACCATCCATCCGTCCCGCGCACTCAGCTGGGGGATTTTGACCCGGCCACGACTGGGGGAGTTTGGGGTGGCCGCCGGGGGTCAGCTGCGGCGACTAGGAAGGCACACGCGCTAAAGGGGCGATTCCGTGTAGGCACTTGCACGATCCTCGGCCTCACCCGAGACAGCGACCACTCGACAAAGCGTCGCAAGGTCGGCGTGGTAAATCGCCCAGCCCACAGCAGCCAACTGCTTAGAACGACCGCACGAGATGCGATAGATGTGGCCGGGCAACGCTTCAATCGCCGCTCCCCTGTTCGAAAGCCAGTCCAACCAATACGCGATTGGCCCTGCCGCGGTGTGCTCAGGAAAAGCAATTTCGAACGTGGAGATGCGCATTTACCTCGGCAAACGAAGCTGTTGAAGAAGGGCAGCGATCTTGCTCGCATGAGTTGTGGTGATCAAGGAGTCGTTGCAGCCCGCTCGGGAGTCTTCAGTTGGATCGGGTGCTTCTTCGAACAACTCCAGGGCCGTTCAACACGCAGCTAAAGGGAATCGTCGTGCCAAACGACGAAAGGAGGGCGCTCGCCGGTTGCGCGGAAGTGCTGCAACGCGCTTTCCACAGTT
>MWDT01000330.1 GCA_002070825.1 Verrucomicrobia bacterium ADurb.Bin122 | reverse complement strand
CCGGTTGGAGCAATTCGCGCCGGTGGTCACGCCGGAGCAGGCCGGCCAGCTCACCCCCACGCGCACCTCGGCCAATGGCATGGCGTGGGGCTTCATCGATCAAGAGGGCCGGCTCGTCGTACTCGTGACCAACCTCGCGCGCGGCGAGAGCGCCGTGCGCCTCGACCTCTCAGGCCTGGCCGATGGCACCTACGCGCCCACCGACGCCCTCACCGGGGACACGGTGGCGCAGGTGACCGCCTCCGGCGGCGCGGCGCAGATGATCGTCAACCTCGCCGATTACGACACGCGCGTGCTGGTGTTCCCCGCCGCCGCAGTGCCCAACCTCTGACCTTCGGAGCGCCTCCCATGTTTATCCCCGCTTTTCTTTCCCGCCGCTTCGTCCGCTCCATGTTCGCTCTGGCCGGCTGGTCCAGCGCCAGCTCGCTCGCGCCCGCCGCCGAGGAGGTGCGCGTGGAGCTCACGACCTGGATCGGCCGCGCGCACCTGGGCTCGGAAGACGGCGCCGCCGCGCGCCTCTCCGGCCCGTCCGGCGTCGCGCTCGACGCTTCGGGCAATCTCTTCATCGCCGACACTGGCAACGCCACCGTGCGCCTGCGCACGCCGTCGGGCACGGTCACGACTTTCGCCGGTCTGGCCGGCACGATGGGCATGCTCGATGGTACGGGCGCGGCCGCGCGTTTCTCCGCACCGCAACACCTCGCCACCGACGGCGCGGGCAACCTCTACGCCCTCGACGTCCTCTCTCTCTCCGTCCGCAAGATCACTCCGGCCGGCGTGGTGACGACGCTTCGGGTCGCCGAGCTTTGCCCCACGCTCAATGCGCCCAGCGGTATCGCCGTCTCCAGCGACGGGCAGACGCTCTACCTCAGCGACCGTGGCAACCACGTCGTCCGCCGCCTCGCGGTGGCCAGCTCGACGCTCACGGTGCTCGCGGGCGACGAGCGTTTCGCCGGCAGCGCCGACGGCACCGGCACGGCCGCGCGTTTCTACGATCCATCCGGGCTGGCGCTCGACGGCGCGGGCAATCTCTACGTGGCCGATGCGCGCAACCACACGATCCGCCGCATCACGCCGGCGGGCGTGGTGACGACACTGGCCGGCACCGCCGGCGAGTCGGGCACGACGGACGGCACGGGTGCCGCCGCGCGTTTCTACATGCCCAAGGCCCTCGCACTCGATGGCGCGGGCAATCTCTACATCGCCGACGCCGGCAACCACACGGTGCGCCGCCTCGTGCTCGCCACCGGCGCCGTTTCCACCTGGGCCGGCGTCGCCGCGCGCGCAGGTTCGGCGGATGGCACCGGTGCCGTGGCCCTGTTCGATTTCCCCGCGGCGCTGGCCGCGCAGGCCGACGGCACGCTCTACGTGGCCGATGCGCGCAACTCCACCATCCGCCGGATCGCCCCCGACCGCAGCGTGACGACGCTCATCGGCACCGCTCCGGGCGACCTCGATGCCACGACGACCGGCGCGCGCCTGCGGCGTCCGCAATCCGTCGCGGTGGATGCTTCGGGTAACGCCTACATCGCCGACACCGGTAACCACACGATCCGCCGCGTGACACCCACCGGCGTGGTGACGACCCTCGCTGGCAGCGCCGGCATGTCGGGTTCGGCGGATGGCACGGGCGCGGACGCACGGTTTAACCGCCCGGCGGGGATTCTCGTCGACGGCGCGGGCACGCTCTATGTCGCCGATGCGGGCAACCACACGATCCGCCGCATCACGGCCGCCGGCGAGGTGACGACGCTCGCCGGCGCCGCGGGCCAGGCTGGCTCACTCGATGGTGCGGGCACGGCGACGCGTTTCCGCGAGCCGCACGGACTGGCGTTTGACCGCGCCGGCAACCTCATCGTCGCCGACACGCTCAACAACATGATCCGCCGCGTGACGCCAGCCGGCGTCGTGACGACGGTGGCGGGCAACGCGACCTTCTACGGCGTGGGCTCGACCGACGGCACGGGCACGGCCGTGCAGTTCGAGCATCCGCTCGCCGTGGCGGTCGATGCCAGCGGCGTGATCTTTGTCGCCGACTCTGGCAACGCCACGCTCCGGCGCATCGATGCAGCCGGCACCGTGTCGACGTTTGCCGGTCAGGTTGGCAGCCATGGGACGACGGACGGCACGGGCACGGTGGCGCGTTTCGAGCGGCCCAGCGGTCTGGCGTTCGACTCGGTGGGCAATCTCTACGTGGCGGATTCCGATGCCTCGACGCTGCGCCGCGTGTCGGCGACGGGCGAGGTGTTGACCGTGGCCGGCACGGCGCAGCAATCCGGCTCCGCCGATGGGGCCGGGCCGACTGCGCTCCTGGCTTCGCCGCACGGGCTGGCTTTTGGTCCGGGCGACCAGCTTTACGTGGCCGATACGGCCAACCACGCGATTCGTCGCGGACCGGCGGCGACCGGCACCACGCCGGTCATCACGCAGCAGCCGAGTGGCTTCATCTATTGGGTGGGGCGCGCCAACCAGAAGATCCCGAGCTTCACCGTGGTCGCCACCGCCACGCCCGCCACGTTGCACTATCGCTGGCAGCGGCGCCCGAAGTGGGGCGAGTGGACCGACCTCACCGACGACGGCGTCTTCGCCGGCACGCGCACCGATACGCTCACGATGCCCGGCGTGACCACCGCCTATCACGACAACACCATCCGCTGTCTCGTGGACAACGGATTCAACACCGTCACCGCGACGGCCGACGACGTTTACCTGTGGGTGATCCCGTCCACCTCCGACGTCCATTTCGTGAACAGCCCCGAGCAGGCGGAGTTCGTCTGCAACGTCACGACCGTGGCCGGCACTGCGCCGGCCGATTCGAGCTGGGGCGGCACCTGGGCCAGCACCGACGGCGTGGGCGCCGCCGCGCGTTTCGCGTCGCCACACGGCATCGCGTGCGACGCCACCGGCTCCGCCTACATCGTCGATGCCTCGGCTGGCACGCTCCGCTGCCTCGATGCCGACGGCACGGTCACGACGCTCGCCGGCGATGGCACGTGGGGCTCGACCGACGGGCTGGGCAAAGCGGCGCGTTTCGCCGGCCCGCAGGCCGTCGCCGTCGGAAGC
>MWDT01000329.1 GCA_002070825.1 Verrucomicrobia bacterium ADurb.Bin122 | reverse complement strand
GCACGCGCCTACTCTCCGATCCGCGCACGCCGCTGGCGTCGCGCCGGCTGCGCCGTGCCCCAGCAGGCGCGCACGTTGGACCACTGGCAGGCGCGCGCCGCCGCCACCGCGTACGGACAGCTCCACGGCATCGAGGCGCGCATGACCTACGCGCAGTTTCAGCAGCGGCTGCCCCTGCGCAGCTACGAGGCGTTTGCCCCCTGGATCGACCGCATGAAGCGCGGCGAGGCCGACGTACTCTGGCCCGGCCGCTGCGCGCACTACGCCGTCTCCTCCGGCACCACCGCCGGCCGCACCAAGTACCTGCCGATCACGCCCGCGATGCTGGAGCATTTCCGCCAGGCCGGGCTCGACTCGCTCATGATGTACACCGCGCGCGTCGGCTCCGCGCGCATCTTTCGCGGGCGCCAGCTTTTCCTCGGCGGCGCCACGGCGCTCAACCGCCTGCCCGACTCCTCGACCTTCGAGGCGTTCGGCGGCGACCTCAGCGGCATCACCGCGCTCAATCTCCCGCGCTGGGCCGAGCAGTACCTGTACGAGCCCGGCCGCGAAATCGCGCAGCTGGCAGACTGGCCCACGAAACTCCAGGCCATCGCGCGCCGCTGCTCCTCGCGCAACATCACCGTGCTCGCCGGCATCCCCAGTTGGTTGCTCATCCTCGCCGAGACGCTGCGTGCGCACGCCGAGGCCGAGGGACGTCCGTTCACGCGCCTGCGCGAGCTCTGGCCCAATCTCGAATGCCTCATCCACGGCGGCGTGCCCATCGCGCCCTTCGCCGGCGAGCTCCGCCAGGCGCTCGGGCCCGGCGTGCATTTCCACGAGGTTTACCCGGCCTCGGAGGGCTTCATCGCCGCGCAGGATGCCGACAGCGCGCACGGACTGCGCCTGATGACCGGCTCCGGCCTCTTCTTCGAGTTTCTCCCGATGAGCGTCTTCGACGAATCGCGGCTGGAGCAACTCGGCCAGTACGCCGTGCCGCTGGCCGACGTGCAACCGGGCGTCGACTACGCGCTCCTGCTCACCACGCCCGCAGGGCTCTGCCGCTACGTGATCGGCGATGTCGTGCGCTTCATCTCCACCGAGCCGCCGCGCCTGATCTACGTCGGCCGCACCAAGCTTCAGCTGAGCGCCTTTGGCGAACACGTGATCGAGAAAGAGCTCACCGACGCGCTCACCACCGTCTGCGCGCAGCACCGCTGGCCGGTCGTCAACTTCCACGTCGCCCCGGTCTTCGTGAGCACCGAGGAGGGCCGCCAGCGCGGCCGCCACGAGTGGTGGATCGAGATCAAGCCCGGCTCCGAAGAGACGCCGAGCGCCCCGGTGCTTGGCGACGAACTCGACGCCGAGCTCCAGTTGCTCAACGAGGACTACGAAGCCAAACGCCAGGGCGGCGGGCTGGAGCCGCCCGTCGTGCGCCTCGTGCCGTCGGGCTTCTTCGCGCAGTGGCTCTCGCTCAACGGCAAATGGGGCGGGCAAAACAAAATGCCGCGCTGCCGCAGCGACCGCACCATCGCCGACGACTTCGCGCGAATGGCACGGGCGAGGCGCTGAACCCGCGCGCCCGCACAACCAAAGCCCGGCACAAGAGCGCCCCGCAATCCGAGGGCCCTTCGGCCCTGGTTCCGTGCAGGAGTTGGGCCCGCGGCAGAAAAACGATTGCGGGGCCTCCGTGCGGGCGATGAGCTCGGTGCAGAAAGTTGCCATGCCGCGCCTGCCCCACGCCCTCATCGCCCTCGGAGCGAGTTTATATGCCCCGCTCCGTGCACGGCGGTGGAAAGCCCCGCGCCGGGCAATCCACGACCAGGAAAAGACGCTCGCGGCGTGGCTCCCGCGGGCCGCCGGCACCGCCTACGGGAAGGCCTGCGGCCTCCGCGCCGGCATGACCTACGCCCAGTTTCAAACGCGCATCCCCCCGAGCACCTACGAGACGATCCGCCCTTGGATTGAGCGCATGATGCAGGGCGAGGCCGACATCCTCTGGCCCGGCCAGTGCGCCGACTACGTCACCTCCGCCGGCACCACCTACGGACATGGCAAACACCTGCCGGCCACGGCCGACATCTGCGCACATTTCCGCCAGGCTACGCTCGATGCGCTGATCATGTACACCGCGCGCACCGGCTCGACGCGCGTGTTTCAAGGGCGACATCTGGCACTCGGCGGTGCCACGCCTCCCGCGCCCCTGCAAACCAGCCCCACCTTTCCCATCCGCTCCGGCAACCTCGCCAGCCTCATCGCGCGAAACCTCACCACCTGGGCGGAGTGCCCCCATTGCACCAAGAGCCATGCCGACGAGCAACTCGTCGAATGGCAGGAAAGGGTCCAATCCATCGCCCAAAGCTGCTCCGCAAAAAACATCACCCTGCTCGCCGGCGTCCCCTCGTGGCTCGTACTCCTCGCCGAAGAACTCCGCCACCACGCCTACGGACAGGGCCGCCCGCTCAACCAACTGCGCGATCTCTGGCCCCACCTCGAATGCCTCGTCCACAGCGGCATGCCCGTCGCGCCCTTTGCCGAGGAGCTCCGCCAGAACCTCGGCTCCGGCGTCAACTTCCACGAGATCTACGCCGCCTGCGAAGGGCTCATCGCCGCGCAGGATGCCAGCGGGCCGCGCGGCCTGCGGCTCATGGCGCACTCCGGGCTCTTCTTCGAGTTCATCCCCATGAGCGTCTTCGACGAACACCGCGTCGAACACCTCGGCGACAAGGCCGTGCCGCTGGCCGGCGTGAAACCCGGCGTGGACTACGCCCTGCTGCTCACCACGCCCGCCGGCCTCTGCCGCTACGTGCTCGGCGACGTCGTGCGCTTCGTCTCGACCGAGCCGCCACGCCTGACCTACGTCGGCCGCACACGTCACCAGCTCAATGCCTTTGGCGAACATGTCACCGAAAAGGACATCACCGAGTCGCTGACCGCCGTCTGCGCACGGCACAACTGGTCCACCGTCAACTTCCACGTCGCCCCGCTCGCCATCAGCTCGACGACCGGGCGCACGACCGGCCATCACGAGTGGTGGATCGAGCTCAAACCCGGCACCCACGAGACCCCGACCGGCCCGCTCCTCGA
>MWDT01000328.1 GCA_002070825.1 Verrucomicrobia bacterium ADurb.Bin122 | reverse complement strand
GAAGATGAACCCGGAGAAAAGCATCGCCGGGAAAAAGAAGAAGAAGGTCGTCATCATCGCCTGCTGCTGGGTGTGACAGACGGTCGAGATGAACAGTCCGATGCCGAGCGTGCTCAGGAGGAAGAGGGCGACGCCGAGCAGGATCAGGGCGAAATTACCGCGAAACGGAATGTGAAACCAGAGCAGTGCAATGGCGGTGACGAGCACGACGTCGATAAAGCCGATCACGGCGAAGGGCGCGGATTTGCCGAGGATGAACTCCACGGGCCGGATCGGCGTGACCATGACCTGTTCGATGGTGCCGACCTCCTTTTCGCGCACGATCGCCATGCTGGTTAGCATGAGGCTGATCAGCATCACCAATAGCGAGATGATGCCCGGTACGTAGAAATGGCGGCTTTCCAGGTCGGCGTTGAACCAGGCCCGCGGCTGGAGGTCGACGCTGCCGACGGGCAGCGTGCGGCCGGCGAGGCGGAGAGTCTGGTCGAGCGTCGTGGCATTCCCGGCGGTGGCGGCGATGATGCTGGCGTAGTTGACCACGTAGCGCGCGGTGTTCGAGTCGGCGCCGTCCACGATCAGTTGCACGGGTGCGGACTGGCCGGCGTGGAGGCGGCGTTCGTAGCCGGCGTCGATCTGGAGTACGGCGGCGGTGCGGGTGGAGTCGATGAGCGCGCGGGCCTCGTCGTCGTCGAAGGTCCGCGCGACTTCGTCGAAGTAGGCGGAGCCGGTGAAACGCGTGACGAGCTCGCGGCTGGCGACGGTGTTGTCGCGGTCCACGATGGCGAGTGGCACGTGGCGGACATCGAGCGTGACGGCGTAGCCGAAGATCATCGTCTGGATGACCGGCAGGCCGAAAATGACCAGGCGCATGCGTGGATCGCGGAGCACGGAGCGGAACTCTTTTCGCAGGAGGGTGAGGATGCGTTCCCACATGGCGGCGGTGGCGTTTGCGAGCGGTTTAGGCGAGACGTTTGCGGGTGCGGACGATGGCGAGGGCGAGCATGAGCCCTGCAAATCCGAGCAGGCAGAGCGCGTCGCCCCAGAGGATCGTGAGGCCGGTGCCGCGCAGGAAAATGCCCTTCACGATGGCGACGAAGTAGCGGGCCGGCACGATGTAGGTGATGCCGCGTACGACGACGGGCATGTTGGCGATGGCAAAGGCGAAACCCGAGAGGAGAAACGCCGGGAGAAACGTGGCGATCATCGCCACCTGGCTGGCGAGCAACTGCTGGCGCGTGATCGTGCTGATGAGGATGCCTTGCGAGAGCGTGGCGACGATGAAAACGGTGCCGACGCCGAAGAGCAGGAGCACGCTGCCTCGCAGCGGCACGTCGAAGAGAAAGACTGTCATCGACACGGCGATGGCGAGATCGATCAGTCCGATGGCGAGGTAGGGGATGAGCTTGCCGAGGATGAGCTCCGGCGCGCGCACCGGCGTGGAGATGAGTTGCTCCATCGTGCCGGTCTCCCATTCGCGGGCGATGGTGAGCGACGTGAGCAGTGCGGAGATCAGTCCCATGATGACCGCGAGGATGCCGGGGACGATGAAGTTGCGGCTGGCCAGATCGGGGTTGAACCAGACGCGGGTGCGCAGATCGAGTCCGGTGCCGGCGGCCTGGCCGGTGCGGCGGCGGATCTGGTCGAGCGCGAGCTGCTGGTTGAAGGAAAGTGCGATGGCCTGCGCGTAGCCGAGGACGATGCCGGCGGTGTTGGAGTCGGAGCCATCGACGATGGCTTGCACAGGGACGGTGCGGCCGGCGTCGAGGTCGCGGCCGAAGCCGGACGGGATGACGAGTGCGAGCATGGCTTCGCGCGAATCGATGGCGTGCTCAAGCTGGGGGTAGTCCTCGACCGTGCCTTGGAGGCTGAAGTACGGCGTGCCGGTGAACCGGGCGACCAGTTCTCGGCTCTGCGTGGTGCCGCTCTGGTCCCAGACGACGAAGGGCACGCGGTCTACGTCGAGCGTGAGCGCGTAGCCGAATGCGAGGAGCATCAGCAGCGGCACGCCGATGGCGAGACCGAGGCTGCGCGGGTCGCGGCGGATGTGGAGGGCTTCCTTGCGGGCGATGGCCCAGAGGCGGCGGAGGTTCATCGGCGGAACTCCTGTTGCGCGCCGGCAGCGCGGTCGCGGGCTTCGATGAGCGAGACGAAGACATCCTCCAACGTGGGCGTGATGCGCTCGATGCGTGCGAGTCCGATCCGCTCGGCGGCGAGCGCATCGCGGATGGCGGCGATGGCGGGCCCGGCTTCGGTGGCGACGGCGTGGAGGCCTTTGCCGAAGAGGGCGGTTTCCTTCACCGAGGGGATTTTTGCGAGGACGGCCATGGCGTCGTGCGGTCGCTCGCAATCGATTTCCAGCACGGCGTCGGTCATGTGCGTGGTCTTGAGATCGCGCGGCCGGCCGAGGGCGATGAGTTCACCGCGATAGACGATGCCGAGGCGGTCGCAGTACTCGGACTCCTCCATGTAATGTGTGGTGACGAAGACGGTGACGCCCTGCCCGGCGAGCACGTTGATCAGATCCCAGAACTGGCGGCGGCTGTTGGGGTCGACGCCGGAGGTGGGCTCGTCGAGGAAGAGAATGGGCGGCTCGTGGAGCACGGCGCAGCCGAGGGCGAGGCGCTGTTTCCAGCCGCCGGAGAGCGTGGACGTGCGCGAGCTGCGGTGCGCGGTGAGGCCGGCCATCTCGAGCACCCAGGCCTTGCGGGCGGCTTTTTTGTCGGCGGGCACGCGGTAGATGCCGCTGTAGAAATCGATGTTCTCCTCGACGGTGAGCTCGTCGTAGAGGGAGAACTTCTGGCTCATGTAGCCGATGCGCGTCTTGATGAGCTCGGTCTGCGTGCGGATGTCGAAGCCGGCGACGCGGCCGGTGCCGCCGCTGGGCGTGAGCAGGCCGCAGAGCATGCGGATGGTGGTGGACTTGCCGGCACCATTGGGGCCGAGAAACCCGAAGATCTCGCCGCGCGTGACCGAGAACGAGATGCCGGCGACGGCGCGGAAGGCTCCGAAGCGTTTCTCCAGATTCTGCACCTCGACGACGGTGTCGGCGGCGGGCGCGGGGACGATGG
>MWDT01000327.1 GCA_002070825.1 Verrucomicrobia bacterium ADurb.Bin122 | reverse complement strand
ATTCAGGATGAGGACGAATTCCTGATGAGCCTCAATCGGTTCAATGTGATGACTTCCCGCGCCAGAGCAAAGCTGATCACCCTGGTGACGCAAGAGGTGGTGAACCATCTCTCCGGCGAACTGGACATCCTCCGTCAGAGCCGGTTGCTGAAGGTGTATGTCGAATCCTTCTGCAACAATTTCCGGCCCATGACTCTGGGCTATGTTACGGCGAACGGCCTCCTCCAGGTCGATGGAATATTCAAATGGAGACAATGACCGGATGAGCCGGGACTTCCTCGACATCGATAAACTCTCCCGCGCCCAGGGCTCTCTGCTTGGCCAGCTTGCAGGAGATTCCCTTGGCAGCCTGGTCGAGTTTCGGGCTCCGGATGACATCCGGCGGGAATACCCGAGCGGCGTCCGGGAACTTGCCGACGGAGGCACTTGGAACACGATTGCCGGCCAACCGACCGACGATTCCGAGATGGCGCTGTTGCTGGCCCGCATGCTGGCGGATCAGGGACGGTATGATCCCGATGAAGCCAGAAAAGCGTACATCCTTTGGTTGGACTCCGGTCCCTTCGATTGCGGTATGACCGTCGCCGGTGGTCTGCGGGGTCGTCCCAATCCGGACAGCCAGGCCAACGGCGCGATGATGAGGATCAGCCCGCTGGGCATCTTCGGAGCCAACCATGACGCTGAGTTGGTTGCCGAGTGGGCACGGCAGGACGCGGCGATCACCCATCCCCATCCGGTCTGTCAGCAAGCCAATGCATTGTTCACGATGGCTATTGCCCATGCCATCCGCCGGGGGTGCGATGGCCGAGGTCTGTACGAGCAGATCGTGACCTGGGCGGAAGACATGAAGGTGGATGGGAGCCTCCTGGAGGCGGTCCGAGGTGCAGCCAAAGCACCGCCCGCCGACTATGTCCACCAGCAGGGATGGGTGCTGACGGCATTCCGCAACGCCTTGTGGCAGCTCCTGCATGCCCCGAGCCTGGAGGAAGCCGTTGTGGACACCGTCATGCGCGGCGGAGACACTGACACCAACACCGCCATCTGTGGCGCGCTTCTGGGCGCTGTGCATGGCCGGGACGCCGTCCCCGGCCAATGGGTCGAATGCGTGCTGAACTGCCGCCCTGCGGCCGGACAACCGCATGTGCGCCGTCCCCGTCCGGAGTGCTTCTGGCCGGTGGATGCGTTGGAACTGGCGGAGCGTTTGGTCGGCCAAAATTGCTCGGAGGATTCGGATGCAGAGGAAATGTGACTCAACGCCGCTTCCGGCGAGCCGGAACGGCCTGATCTTTGATAACCCGTTGATATTGAAGGTTTTCGGTTAACAGCGGGAGAAAGAGAACGGTTATGAAGAGGGTTGCACATGGGGAGCCGTACCGCCACTTTCCGTGGATCGGCGAGCGTCTCGTCGTCCTGGCCGCGTGAGCGCGCGGCTGCGCCGGGAGCGATCATCCCTCGTCCTCCTCGCCGTTCGCGCCACGTGGGCCAACGTCGGCGGCCTGGTGCGCACCCAGCGCGGCCTCGACCGCTGCCGCCGCCCCGAGGACCTGGTTCTCGATCAGCTCGGCGTCGTCCGGGTCGGCGCCCATATGCTCCGCGAGCTCGCTGGCAAGGCGCACGAGGCGGCGCACCTCGTCGCGCAGGTGCTGGGACAGGTTCGGTTCCGCGTCGCCGTCCCGAATCGAGCGCGAGGGGGGCAACCGAACACCGCCCGCGCTGTTCGATTTCCCGTGCTCGGTTTTGACCGTCTCACCGCGCACGTCGATGATGCCGGCCATCGCGGGCGTCGAGGACTCGAGGTCGCGCAGGTAACGCTCGTGCTTCTCCGACAGCACCTCGAGCGAGAGCATGTGGCGGATCTCCTGCCGCGAGTCGGCGCCGCCCTCGAGGAACGACTTGAGCCGGATGAGCGTGTTGACGTCGGCCGGGCTGTCGGTGCGGACGCGACCTTCCTTGAGCGCCTCCCGAAACTTGATGAGGAACTCGTCGATGAGCGCGAGCATCTCGGCGACCGTGATCGCCTCGGCGGTCGCCCGTGCCTCGATGATCTTCTCGTCGCGCCGGGCCTCGATGCGGTGCTCGCCGTACTTGCGGCGGTGCATCGTGTTGTGGCTCTTGGCGTAGTCGGCGATGACGCTCGGGGCGACGCCGTACTTCTCGGCCAGCTCGCGGTACGTCGGGTAGACGGTGTTCGACGTGCCGTCGTCGTTCATCGACACCTCGCCGAAGACGAGCAGCCGATCCAGCTCGGCGAACGGGATGACCGGCGCCTGCTGGTGGCGAGGCCGGCCGGGTCGACGACGCTCATCCGAGGGTGCGGTGTTCTCGGTCGTGGGCTCTGCGCTGTCCTCGACGCTCGCGCGCACGACGTCGCTGGGCTCGGGCGCTTCGACGGAGCGCTCGACCTTCGGCGGCGGCGTGGTCTTTGGTGGGTCGAGCTGGGCGCGCAGCTCCTCGCGACGCTCCGTGGTCCGGTGCTCCTTCGCGAAGGCGGCGATGGTGCTGACCGCGACCCCGAACCGTGCAGCGACATCCCTCTGCGTGAGCCAGACGCGCTTCGCCTCGCCGTGCTCATCGGGCACCACCTCGCCCTCGACCAGCAGGCGCTCGACCTCGTCGGGGTTCGAGAGCTTCGGGCCTTCGCCCTTCGTGGGACGGCCAATCTTCGCGTGCTTGTTCTTCGCCATGTGCCCTCAGAAGCCGATGGAGAGCTGGATCGGGGACGTGGTGGTGAGCAGCGACTTCAAGCGCTGCATCGCGCGCGACCGCTGCCTCTTGAGGCGCTGGTAGAGACGCTCGCGGGCCACGTCGTCGTCAGGCTCGAGGCGCTCGACGTACGCGCGCAGAAGTTCTCGGCGCAGCACCGTCGCCTCGACCACGTCGAGCCCGCTCGTTGACACTCCCTCCTGGACGGCGCGCTGAATGAGAAGCGCGAGGTCGTACAGCTCCTCGTCCGTGCGCGCGCGACGGGGGGCGAGGGAGTCCGGGTCGAGGTCTTCCAGCGCCTCGACGTCGATGCCGGGGTGGCGCTGCTCGCGCTCCTTGCGAAGGAACGCGAAGACCTGCCGCTCGGTGCGCT
>MWDT01000326.1 GCA_002070825.1 Verrucomicrobia bacterium ADurb.Bin122 | reverse complement strand
GTTGACGCGCGAGACGCTGGCCGAGGCGCGCGCCTCGATCTGGGATATGCGTTCGCAGGTGCTGGAAACGCGCGACCTGGCCGGAGCGCTCGAAGGGGTGCTGCGCCAGTTGTCCGAGGGGACGTCGGTGGCGACGGCATGCCGCGTCGCGGGGGATCGAAGGCGGTTGGCTCCGGTCGTGGAGGGCGAGCTGCTCCGCATCGGGCAGGAGGCGATCACCAACGCGTTCAAGCATGCCGCGCCGCAGCATGTCGAAGTGGCGCTGACTTTTTCGGAGAAGGAGGTCGAGCTCGTCGTCGCCGACGACGGGGCGGGATTTGATACCGCGCGTGTGGCGGCATCCGGTGGGCGGTATGGGCTGGTGGGGATCCGCGAGCGCGTGGCCCAGCTGGGTGCGCATCTGGAGCTGGTGAGTGCGCCGGGGCGCGGCACGCGCCTCGTGGTGCGGGTGCGGACGCCGGATTGACGGCTTGCGTCGGGCGGCGTTACGCGTCGGCGTTTGGGCGAGTTGTTGTCACAAGGTTTTCCCTTTGCCATGCCCGCCCAAGCCATCCGCCTGTTGATCGTGGACGACCATCCTGCGTTTCGCGCGGGGCTCGTCGCGCTTTTGGCGGACGGTGGCGAGATGCAGGTGGTGGCGGAGTGCGGGGATGGACAGGCGGCGGTTGAGCTGTACCGGCGCCATCGGCCGGACGTGGCCCTGATGGATTTGCGTTTGCCAGGGTTGAGCGGGGTGGAGGCGATTCTGGCGATCCGGCAGGAGTTTCCGGATGCGCGCGTGATCGTGCTGACAACCTTCGACGCCGATGAGGACATTTACCGGGCAATTCAGTCCGGGGCGAAATCGTACCTTTTGAAGGACATGTCGAAGGCGGCGCTCGTGGGAGCGATCCGGGCGGTGCACGCCGGGCAGGAGGCCTTGCCGGCGGGGATCGCGGAGCGGTTGGCGGAGCGGCGGCGGCGGCAGGATCTGACGTCGCGCGAGATCGAGGTGCTCCAGCTTCTGGTCAGGGGGCGGAGTAATAAGGAAATCGCTTCGGATCTGTCGATTGCGGAGGACACGGTGAAGAGCCATCTGAAGACGCTGTTTGCCAAACTGGAAGTGCGGGACCGAACGACCGCGGCGATCAGGGCCATTCGGCTCGGGATTGTGCGCCTGCCCTAGGGAACTCGGCGGCTTGGGGTCGAATGGGGCGCTGATTTGGTGGATTGTTTTTTGCGCAAGCCATTGGGTGATATGTTCAGTTGGTGAGCGGTAGCATGCCGGATGGTCGATTTGTGCGGGGTTTTGTCGGGGTGAATGCAACTGTTAGAACGCTGCAGTAGTCGCCACTTTATATCTAAAGTCTAGGCAGGGCGGTGCACAGCCGTTTGAGCTTCCCCATTCAAATGCGTCCCCCTGTCACTTCTCTCCGTGTTTACTGGCAATTCCTTGGGTTAGGTTGCCGTCGCGCGGAGGGCTTGCTTGGGCATTCTTTGGATGGAGGGGTACATGCGGCATTCGATGTGTGAGCTGACGGCGGCTTTCGAGCTGCTGGCGGTTCAGTCACCTAAACACTACCCAAACTCAATGAAGTCACCCAAGAAGAACCCCGGCAAATCTCGCCGGTATGCGCGCAGTATCCTCGCCGTTGCAAGCGTGGCTGCGACCACGGGCCTTCTGGCCCAGGCTGCTCCGGCGGCCAAGGAAGAAGCTCCCGCCCCTGCTCCAGTCAGTGAATCGGATATCGAGATCGTCCTCGATCCGTTCGAAGTCAGTGCCGAGCAAGATGTCGGTTATGCTGCGACCTCCACGCTGGCCGGCTCCCGTATCAACACCCAGTTGAAGGACGTCGGCTCCGCGATCACGGTTATCACCTCGGAGTTCCTCGGGGACACCGGTGCGACCGACAGCAAGTCGCTGCTGCAGTACACGACCAACACGGAAGTGGCTAGCCTCCAAGGCAACTTCACCAATGCCAGCTCGAGCAACCAGCAGGAGGAGGGGTCCTTCACGACGCCGAACTCCAACACGCGCGTTCGCGGTCTGACCTCCGCCGACAACACCCGCAACTTCTTCATGACGGACATCCCGTGGGATGCCTACAACGTCGACCGCGTCGACATGCAGCGCGGTGCCAACTCCATCCTCTTCGGTATGGGCAGCCCGGCGGGTATTATCAACACGACCACGAAGACGGCTCAGTTCCGCACCTTCGGCGAAGTCGAGGCCCGGTACGGTAGCTACGATAGCAACCGCTTCTCGATCGATTATAATCATGAGATCCTGAAGGACGAACTCGGGGTGCGCGTGAATCTCCTGCGCAACGACGAGAAGTATCGTCAGAAGCCGGCTTACAGCTTGGACAAGCGCGTGTTTGGAACGGCTCGTTACGAGCCCAAGTTCCTCAACAGCGGTGACCACAAGACCTCCGTGAAGGTCAACTACGAGTCGGGTTCGATCCGTTCGAACAATCCTCGTGTCATCACTCCGATCGATATGATCACGCCTTGGTTCACCCAGATGAATCAGGCGGGCTTCAATCCGCAAACGGTCTCTGATACTGATCCGCGGTACACGTTCAATCCTAACGACACCGTTGCGACGGTTTCCTACCCGGTGCAGGGCGCTATGCAGCGGAGTCTCGGTTCGCATATCGCGGTTGGTTCTCCCTATAACGGGAAATCCGACGTCCCGGGTGGCGACAACCTGAACTATAACCCGTGGGTGACCAACTTCGCCTCGAACTACGAGAGCGGTCCGGTGACCTATATCGCTGCCGATGGTTCGGCTCACATGACTGCTTCGGGCTATGGTAACTTGATCGGTGCCTACAAATCCGATGGCGGCACCAAGACGACATTGGAGGCCTTCCCGAACACGGCTCTCGTGTCGATCACGCCGTATTCGGCCTATGCATCGAATGCCGGCATCCCCTACAAAGAGCTGTATAAGAACTACACTCTGAGCGATGCCTCGGTCTTCGACTTCTACAACAACCTCATTGACGGGGATACCAAGCGCGAGTGGCAGAACTTCCACAACTTCAGCGCTACCCTCAGTCAGCACTTCTTCAACAATCTGTTCGGCTTTGAGCTG
>MWDT01000325.1 GCA_002070825.1 Verrucomicrobia bacterium ADurb.Bin122 | reverse complement strand
GCCTCAGGTAGTCGCCAGGACCGAGCTGGCCGACTTCCATCAGGGTGACTCCGGTGCTGGTGTGTGGTTGGAGGGCGATGGTGAGCTTGCCGGTCCGGCCTTGCATGGCCTGCACGGCGTTGGTGCAGAGATTGAGGACGATCTGGTGGATTTGGGTGGGATCGGCGCAGACGATGCCGGGCGTGAGGCGCTGGACGATTTCGATCGAGGCGGGGGTGGCGGCGCGGACGAGTTTGAGCGCTTCCTCGATCGTGGGCATGATTTTGATCGGGGCGGCCTTGGTGTCGCGTTTGCGCGCAAAGGTGAGGATTTGGGCGACGAGATCTTTGGCCCGTAGTCCGGCTTTGCGGACTTCGCCGAGCTCTTCCTGCAACGGGTGGTCGGCGGGGAGGGTCATCGTGGCCAGCTCGTTGAATCCGAGGATGCCGGTGAGGATGTTATTGAAGTCGTGTGCGATGCCGCCGGCGAGCGCTCCGATGCTCTCCATTTTCTGGGCCTGGACGAGCTGGGCTTCGAGTTGGTACCGGTTCTCCCGTTCGCGCTTCCACTCGGTGATGTCGCGGGCGATGGCTTCGACGCCGACGAGCTCGCCCTGGGCATTGTGGACGGCGACAAAGCGTTGCTCGGAGATGATCTCGCGGCCGTCTCGTGTCTTTAGGCGGATCTCGTGGATGCCTGCGGGGACGACGTTCTTTTCGATGATTTGCCGGATGATGTGGACGTCGTCGGGGTGGGTGATTTTGCCGGCGAGGAGAGGGTCGCGGTAAAAGTCGTCTGGGCTGTAGCCGGTGATGTGCTCGACGGCGGGGCTGATGTAGTCGTAGCGGACGGTGGGGTGGAGGGATAAGCGGATGATGACGTCGGGGGCGTTTTCGGCGATGCGTCGGAAGTGGGCTTCGCTTTCTCGGAGGCGGTTTTCGGCATCGACGCGTTGCCGGTGTTCCTCTGCCTCCCTGAGGGCGCGCTCGATGGCGGAGGGCAGGCGGGCGATCGAATCTTTGAGGACAAAGTCGCAGGCGCCGTTGTGCAGGGAGGCGATGGCGACCTCTTCGCCGATGCTTCCGGAGACGAAGATGAACGGGGTGTCGGGGCAGAGCTCGCGTTTGTAGGCGAGTGCGGTGAGGCCGTCGATGGAAGGGAGGTTAAAATCGGCCAGGATGAGGTCGGGTGGGGTTGGGGTGAGGGCGTTGCGATACGAGGCAACATCGTCCACGTGCTGGAGCTGGTAGGGGAGGCCTTCGGCTTCGATCAGGGCGACGACCAGCTCGAAGGCGCTGCGGTCGTCTTCGAGGTAAACGATGCGGGCAGGGTTCGTAGAGGGGGCGGACATGTGTCTATCGGAGTTGGCCTGGCGGAAGAAGGAGCGGGGTGAGTTGGTGGAACTGCGCGATGAGGTCGAAGATGCTCGGGGGCTTTTTGAGATAGGCCTCGGGGTTGAGCCTGGCGGCCTGTTCAATGTCCGATTTTTGATCCGAAGAGGAAAGGACTATTACGCGGAGGTTTTTCAAGTGCTCGCTGGTGCGGATCTGGCGGAGTACCTCGTGACCATCGATCTTGGGCATTTTCAGGTCGAGGAGCACGAGGTAGGGCTCGGCGCCGGCGATGGAATAGGGGCGGCGGTGGAAAAGGAGGTCGAGGGCTTCCTCGCCGTCGCGAGCCTGCTCGACGGCGATTCCGAGTCCGAGTTCCTCCAGGGCGGCGAGGGTGAGCTCGGCGCCGATCTCGTCGTCGTCGACGAGGAGGATGCAGGGGGTGCGGGTCATTTCTTGGGAGCGGGGCGGAGTGTGAAGTGGAAGGTGGCGCCCTGGCCGGGCTGGCCTTCGGCCCAGACGGTGCCGCCGTGGCGGGTGATGATGCGTTTGACGTTGGCCAGTCCGATGCCGGTGCCTTCGAAGTCCCGGGTGCTGTGGAGGCGTTGGAAGACGCGGAAGAGTTTGTCCTGATACTGGGGATTGAAGCCCTCGCCGTTGTCTTTGACGAAGAAGGCGAGCCGGTCGGGCGTGGGGGCTGGGTGGGTGCCGATTTCGATTCTGGCAGGGGTGCGGTGGCGGGTGAACTTGACGGCGTTGCCGACGAGATTGGCGACGACCTGACGGAGAAGCGCGGGGTCGCCGAGGACAGGGGGCATCTCCTGGATGATCCACTCGACGGGGCGGTCTGCGAGCTCGATCGCGAGCTCTTGTTTGACCTGCTCGACGAGAGGCTTGAGGAGGACGGTCTGCCACTTGAGCTCGGCGCGCCCGATCCGGGAAAACGCGAGGAGGTCGTCGATGAGCGTGCCCATGCGCTTGGTTTCGGTGATCACGATGTCGAGATAGCGGTCGTGGGCGGCGTCGCCTTTGCCATGGAGGCGTTTTTGGAGGAGCTCGATGAAGCCGGTGATGTTGCGCAGGGGGGCGCGGAGGTCGTGGGAGACGGAGTAGGAGAAGGCTTCGAGCTCGTGGTTGGCGGCGAGGAGGTTGGCGTTGGCCTCCTGGAGGCTGGTGGCGAAGCGGTCGGTGGCCTCCTGGCTGGCGTGCAGTTCGATGTTGAGTTGTTCGACCTGGGCGACGCGGCGTTTGAGCTCTTCGGTGCGCTCTTCGACGCGGTGTTCGAGCTCTTCGCTGAGGTGGCGGTATTGCTCCTCACTGGCTTGGAACTCGGCGGCGTTCTGGAGGGTTTCCTTGATTTGGCGGTCGAGGAGGCGGTTGGTTTCGTGGAGCTCTGCGGTGCGGGCTGAAACGAGTTGTTCGAGCCTGCCGGTTTGTCTCCGCTCGAAATAAACCGGGAGGAGGATGGCGAGGGCGAGTCCGCCGAGGATCGTGATGCCGTAGGAGGCGTAGGCGATGGGCGAGCGGTACCAAGGGGGGCGGATGATGAATTCCAGTCGTGTGATTTCGCCGGGCGTGTCGCCGACTTTGGGGCGGATGTAGAGCGCGTATTTTCCTTCGTCGAGGCGGTTGAAGACGGCCGTGCCGACGTTGCCGGTGGAGACCCATTTGGTGCCGAGGCCCTCCATCATGAATTCAAAGGTGATGGGCTGGCCGAAGGGGTTGCTGGGGGCGACGAAGTGGGCGGCGAGGGAGTTGTCGCGGAAGTCC
>MWDT01000324.1 GCA_002070825.1 Verrucomicrobia bacterium ADurb.Bin122 | reverse complement strand
GTCGAAGGCGACGCGGTAGTGGAGACCGGAGGTGTCACTGACCGTGACGACAATGCGGCCGTCGGGCGAAGCGACCGATTCCTCGGCGGCGGGCAGCGCCAGCGGCGTGAGCCCGGCGAGAAGGATCGCGGCGGTCGCAGAGGCGAGCCGGGCGCTGCGGAAGGCGAGGAGGGGCATCGGGCGGCGGGGTCAGAGCTTGATCTTTGCAGACTGACGGAGGTCGGCGGACGAGGCACCGGCGGCGAGGGTCCACTCGCCGACGGGGATCTCATAGTCCTTCTTCGCAACGCTCCATCGGCGCAGGGCGATGGCGGGCACGGTGATCGTGAGCGTGCGCTTCTCGCCGGCTTTCAGGCTCACGCGGGTGAACCCGCAGAGGGCGCGGATTTCCTGCGGCTGCGAGGCGGCGGGCGGCGTGGCGTAGAGTTGCACGACATCGTCGCCGTCGCGGGCGCCGGTGTTGGCCACCTCGATGGTGACGGTGAGCGCGCCCTCGGCGGCACGTGCGACGCGGAGGTCGGAGTACTCGAAGGTCGTGTAACTCAGGCCGTGGCCGAAGGCGTAGAGCGGTTTGCCAGTGAAGTAACGGTAGGTCCGGTTCCGCATCGAGTAGTCGGTGAAGTCCGGGAGGTCGGCGGTCGAGCGGTAGAAGGTGACGGGGAGATGGCCGGACGGGTTGACGAAGCCGAAGAGCACGTCGGCGACGGCGCGGCCGCCGGCCTGGCCCGGATACCAGGCCTGGATGATGGCGGAGAGGTGTTCATCTTCCCACGGCAACGCCATGGCGGAGCCGCTGCAGTTGATCATGACGACGGGCTTGCCGGTAGCGTGGAGCGCCTTGATGAGGTCCGACTGTTCGGGAGGGAGCTCGATTTCGGTGCGGTCGAAGCTCTCGCCCTCCTGGGCGGCGGTGATGCCGCCGACGTAGATGATGAGGTCGGCCTGCGCCGCCACGGCCAGCGCCTCGGCCTTGAGCTCGGCGACGGGGCGCGTGGTGGTGTTGTCCTGACCACTCCAAGGTGCGATCTCGGTCTTGGTGGTGATCGGGCTGCCCATGGCGTGCAGGACCTTGAACTCCGCGGCGGCGACATGGCGGATGCCGTCGAGGATCGAGATCGGGTGCGAGGCGGAGCCGTGATAGTTGCCCTCGAACATCGAGGTGGATGCGGCGTTGGGGCCGATCACGGCGACCTGTTTGTACTTCGAGCGGTCGAGCGGGAGGATGCCGTCGTTCTTGAGCAGCACGAGCGACTGGCGGGCGAGGTCGAGCGCGACGCGGCCGTGCTCGGGCAGGTCGTTGTCGGCGAGGGTGTACTTGGAGAACGGAACCTGGTCGGCCGGATCGAAGAGGCCGAGGCGGAAGCGGGTCCAGAGCGTGTGGTAGAGCGACTGGTCGATCTCCTTCTCGGTGATCAGGCCCAGCTGGACGGCTCGCACGAGGGCGTTGTAGTCGCCGCCACAGCAGAGGTTGCAACCGGCCTTTACGGCGAGGGACGCAGCCTCCTCGGCGGTTTTCACGTAGGCGTGCTGCTGCGGGTTGTAGATGTCGCGGATGGCGTCGCAGTCGGAGACGATGTAGCCCTCGAAGCCCCAGCGTTTGCGGACGAGTTCGGTGAGGAAAAAGGGATTGGCGCTGACGGGGACGCCGTCGATGGCGTTGTAGGCGCTCATGACGCCGGCAACCTTGGCCTCGCGGACGAGGCGCTCGAACTGCGGAAGGTAGGTGTCGTAGAGGTCGCGCTCGGTGACGACGGCGTTGAAACGGTGGCGGTCGAGCTCGGGGCCGCTGTGGACGGCGTAGTGCTTGGCGCAGGCCATGGCGGTCATGTAGGTTGGGTGGTCGCCCTGCATGCCGCGCACGAACTGGATGGCGATCTCGGAGGTGAGGAAGGGATCTTCGCCGAAGGTCTCCTGGCCGCGGCCCCAGCGCGGGTCGCGGAAGATGTTCACGTTGGGCGCCCAGTAGGTGAGGCCGGCCCACCACTTGGAGTTGCCGTTGTTACGGTTGGCGTAGTCGTTGAACTTCGCGCGGCCCTCGATGCCGATGATCTGGCCTTCCTGGTGGAAGAGGGCCGGATTCCACGAGGCGGCGGCGCCGACGCCGCCGGGGAACACCGTGGCATAGTAATTGTTGGCGACGCCGTGCGCGGCCTCGTTCCAGTAGTCGTAGGCGGGCAGGCCGAGGCGCTCGATGGCGGGGGCGGCGTTTTTGAGCTGGGCAACCTTCTCGGCGAGCGACATGCGGCGGATGAGGTCGTCGGCGCGGGCGCGCAGCGGCTTGGACGGATCGCGCCAGATTGCGGGCTCCTTGATCTCGGGGATCTGCGACGCCTGGGCCGAGTAGGCATCGGCGAGCTCGTTGGCGGCGAAGGCGACGACGACGGCGCCGGACGTATCGCGGATGGTGATAGTGTTGAACTTCGCGTGGCCCTTGCTCGCTGAGAACGTGAGGCGCATGGGGCCGCGGAGGGCATCGTCGGGCTTTTCGACGGTGCCGCGGATCGTCGTGACGACGTGCGGTGCGCCGGCTGTGGCGATGAGATCAAAGTCCTTGGCGAGCACGACATCGCCCGCGTGCACGTCGAACACGGTCTCGCCCGGTGCCTTGAAGAAGGTCTCGGCCGCGCCGATCTCGACGGTGTAGCGGCCGGCGGGCAGGTTCGCGATGGTGACGGTGAAGGCGGTGCCATGAACCTCCTCGCGGTAGGCCTCGGGCTTGAAGCCGGATTCGGAGAACGCGGGCGTGGTCTCGGACTTGTGGTGGGCGAAGTCGCCGGAGACGGAGACCGCGCCGCCGCAGGTGTGGCAGGACTCATCGGCCGCAAAGGCCGGGGATGCGGCGAAGAGCACCGCGGCGAAGAAAAGCTGGCGCAATCGGAGAATGGAGTGCGCGCGTGGGGATGGGTGCGAGTTGGAAGCCATTTTCAGAGGGAGTGATTACGGTTGCGTTTCGGTGGGGATGAGCCTGACGAGGACAACGCCGTGGGATGCGACCTTGGCCTCGAAACTGTCCTTGAACTCGCCGAGGTCCTGTTGTCGCCAGAGATCACGCACGCGGAAGGTCATGCCGACGCGCTCGGTG
>MWDT01000323.1 GCA_002070825.1 Verrucomicrobia bacterium ADurb.Bin122 | reverse complement strand
GGGACGAGCGTGAATTGCGAAATGGCTCCCGGCATTTTGGAGTTTGCCTCGTAGAGTTTGCCATTCGTGGTAATGAGAGTCTTCCCACCCCAGCGGGCCACTTGCGGCCATTTGATTGGGATGCCCATACGCTGGTCTACGATCGCGGCGTCGCACCCGTAGGCGATGCGCAGGATGCCGGCATCCGTGGTCGCCCAGAGGATGCCGGGCTCGTTGGTCGCCAGCTGCTGGATATTCTGATAGTCCAGAAGATCGTAAGCGGCGATCAACTCGCCCTGTGCGCTGAGGAGAAACAGCCCCTTGTTCTGGACTGCGATGGCGATGCCCCCTTCCTCGAGCGCCTGGATCGACGTGATCCCTTCTTCCCAGAGGAAATTAAGCTGCTTCGCCCATGGGGAGAAGTGTGTGCCGTCAAAGGTGACGAGTGTGTTTTTTGAGGTCGAACCGATCAGACGGCCGTCTGACAGTGTCGCCGTGTCGACGATCACTTCTTTGCGCCAGTCGGGATCCGGTTGTTGCAGGACTCCGGCTTTTACGTCGAAGGTCTGCACGCCGACACGTCTTGAAGAGACGAATCCGCGCCCGCCAAAGGTGAAGATGTGGGCGACCTCTTTGATTTTGAAAAATGTGTGCCGGCCGCTGGCCGTTTCCCTCAGCGCGACGCCATTCCAGCCAGCGAAGTAGGTGGCCTCTGCGGTGATTGTGACCTTGTCGAAATTCGTCGCCGGCACCCACTCGGGGGTGATTTCCGGCCGGAGCGGGAGGGTGCGCCACCGGCCGTTGGGGGTGCGCTCGATTTTGCCCCAGGAGCCCAGGGCTCCGTAATAGAGTGTACCGTCGGGGGCGTAGGCGAGTTGCCCGAAAACGTCCTGCCCCTCGCTTCGGTCGACCAGTTCCACCCACGCGTTGTCGTTGAGCACGATGGCGCCGCCATTTTGGATGACGGTGAGCCGTCCGAACGAATCGAAGCCAATCCGCGCGCCACGGGACATGTTGGCGATCTCTTCAAACGCATAGTGGCGCGTGAGGGGCGCCCCCACCACATCGCTGGTGGCTCGAAGTGGGGCGACGCAGAGCAGTGCGAGGAGCATGGCGCCGGCTAAGAGCCGGGCGACGCGGAGGCGGGGCCACAGGCAGGAGGGGGCGATCGGTCGGGGCGGGATGCCTTCGATGTGCATGGGGTGGTGTGGCGATTCAGGCCGGAAATGTGTCCATCGCAACCCTCATCGCCCGCGCGGCACAGGTCGGGCGTGGACTCGGTAGTTTTTGCCATCGCTCCGGCGTTGCTCCGGATGCGTGCGCCCGCACGCTGGTCAGCCCCACATGCCAGAGACTCGCATCTCCCTGCTGGATCTGACGCGCGCCGAGCTCGCGGCGCGGCTGGCGGAGCGCGGCCTGAGTCCGGTGCATGCCGCCCGCGTGTGGAGTTATCTCTACTGGGATTGTGTCAGCTCCGTTGAGGAGATGCCGGACCTGCCTGCGAAAGTGCGCGCCTATCTGGAGGAAGAGTTTTCCCTCCCGGTGCCGGCTGTCGCCAACGAGGCGCACTCGGCCGACGGCTTCACGCGAAAATTTCTGCTGGCGCTGGCTGATGGCCGGCAGATCGAAACGGTGGCCATGCGTTTCACCGGGCGGATGACTGCGTGCGTCTCGACACAGGTCGGGTGCGCGATGGGCTGCGTTTTCTGCGCCACGGGGCAACAGGGCTTTCAACGCCATCTGGCGCCAGGCGAGATTGTCGCGCAGGCGTTGCACATCCAGCGCCTCCTGCGCGCACGGGGGATCGCTCCCGGCCAGACGGCGTACGAGCGGCTCAGAAACCTCGTGCTGATGGGCATGGGCGAGCCGTTGCACAATTACGAGGCCGTGATGCAGGCGGTGGAGATCTTGCGTGCGTCGAGTGGGCTGGCGATCGCGGCTTCGCGCATCACGCTGAGCACGGTGGGCGTCGTGCCTGGGATCGTGCGCCTGGCCGACGAAGCCCGTCCGATGAGCCTGGCGGTGTCGCTGCATGCCGCGACGGCGGAGGAGCGCGCGGCTCTGATGCCTGCGGCCCGGCGCTGGCCGCTCGACGAGTTGATGAATGCTTGCCGGTATTACTGCGAGAAGTTGCAACGGCGCATCTTTTTCGAATGGACGCTGATCGATGGGCAGAACGACACGGAGGCGCAGGCGCACACCCTCGGGGCGCTGCTGCGCGGGTTGCCTGCACAGGTGAACCTGATCCCGCTCAATCCGACGACGGGCTTTGGCGGTCGCCCTGGCCAGGGCCTGGCGGCGAAACGGTTTCAGCAGATCCTCGATGAACACTACGGCCTGCCCAGTACGATCCGGCAGAGGCGGGGCGTGGATATCGCGGCGGGGTGTGGTCAGCTCGCCGGTGCGCCCCCAGGGGTGCGCTAAAAGTCGAGCCCGACCATGAAGCGCCAGAGAGTGTAGTTGCTCACATCGATTCCCGGTGTGTCCAGGCGCACCTCGTGGCGCATGCCGAGGCTCAGCGTCTCCGTGAGCTTCTTCGAAATTTCCAGCTGATTTTCCCAGCCCGTGCCCCCGTTGCCGAAGGAGTAGAACAGGGAGCCGCGGTCGGTGACCGCGATCCGGTAAGGCAGCGTGAGCTCGGCTTCGAAGAAGATGGATTCGGTGTTCGAGGCCGTGTGATCGCGGATTGGACTGAGCACCCACAGATCGAAAAGATTTTCGGCGACGCCCACACGGAGGCGCTGGTCGCCCCGGGGGATCAGATTGATACCGACACCGAGTTGTTGCTGGAGGAGCAGGTAGTCGACCTCCATGTCGGTGTCGGTCGTGTAGTCGCGGTCCCACTCGATGTTTGGACTGTAGAGCGTGAAGAAGCGGGGCGAGAGCTCGTGGCGCCAGTAGGAATCGCTTTTGAGGATGTCGCGGCTCACGTCGTCGTCATCGCTCGCGTAGTCGTAGCGGGCGCCGATGCGGACCTCGTCGCGTGCCCATTTCCGGGTGAGCTTGGTTTCGACGACGAAGCTTTTGTGCTCCTTTTCGTTGATTGTAGAGGAGGAGGCGAAGGAGAGACGTCCGTGCCACTGCCCGAAAATATGCCGGATGGTTTCCGTGAGA
>MWDT01000322.1 GCA_002070825.1 Verrucomicrobia bacterium ADurb.Bin122 | reverse complement strand
GAGGCATCGGTGACCGGCTTGCCCTCGAAGGCCACGATGATGTCGCCCTCGCGGAGGCCCGCTTTTTCGGCGGGGCTGTTGGGCCGCACGCTGGTGATGATGGCGCCGGTGCGGTCTTCGAGTTTGAAGGATTCGGCCAGCGCCGGCGTGAGGTTCTGCGTGGTCACGCCGAGGTAGCCACGGACGACCTTGCCGCTCTTGATGAGGTTATCCACCACATGGCGTACCAGATCCGTGGGCACCGCGAGGCCGACGCCCTGCGAGCCGCCCGAGCGGCTGAGGATGGCGGTGTTGATGCCGATGAGGCGGCCGGTCACGTCGACGAGTGCGCCGCCGGAGTTGCCGGGGTTGATCGCGGCATCCGTCTGGATGAAGTCTTCGTAGGCGAGGCCGAGGCCGGCGCGGCGGCTGGTGGCACTCACGATGCCGGAGGTGACGGTCTGGCCGATGCCGAAGGGATTGCCCACGGCGAGCACGCGGTCACCGACCTCCACCTGGGAACTCTCGGCGAGCGTGATGGCGGGCAGATCCTTGGCCTCAACTTTGATCACGGCGATGTCGGTCTGCGAGTCGCGGCCGACGATGCGGGCCTTCAACTCGCGTCCATCGGAGAGCGCCACGGTGACGTCGTCGGCCTCGGCCACCACGTGGTTGTTGGTCACGATGTAGCCGTCGCGGCTGATGATGACGCCCGAGCCGAGGCCGGCCTGCGGGGGTTGGCGGAGCAGTTGCGGACCGAAGAACTGGCGGAAAAACGGATCCTGCTCGCTGGGGTCGGCCACGCGGACCTTGGCCTTCGTCTGGACGTTGATGCGGACGACGCTCGGCGTGACCTGCTTCACGACGGCGGAAAAGCTGAGCGGCTCGCGGGCGGAGCGGTCGAGCTCCTTGCTGTCGAGCTTGAGCTCGGCGGGCGGGTTGCTGGCGGGCTTGGCCAGCGAGTAAGTGACGGGCGCGACCGCCATCAGGCCGAGAAGGGCAATGGCGAGCGCGCGGCGGGCGGAGAGTGAGATTGGGTGTTTCATCGTGCCGCCAGTATCGCACACGAGTTTGTCAGGGGCCTTTCCGGCAAATTACAGATTGGTAATCTTCACCCGGCGCAGCGCGATTTTCGCATCGCCGGGCCCGCGGAGGCCTGCGGTACTGGCCGAAATCATGGCCTTCTTCCTCCGCATTTTCTTCTGGGGCTCACTCCTCGCCACGGCCGTCTGCGCCGGCGTGCATGCGGCGACGTTTTTCGGCGTCGCCACCTATCAGGTGCTCTGGCTCGTCCCCCCGCTGTTCGTCATCTGGCCGTTTGCCGTGTGGCACTGGCGGCGTCTGCCCCGGCTCAACCTGCTCTCGCCGATCTTCGGTGTGATCCCGCGCTGGATGAAAATCGCCGCCGGCGCGCTGCTCGCTTACATCTTCATCATCTACTTCGTGTGCCGCGCACTCAACGACGGCGGCCTGCCGGTGACACTCGACGACGGACGGCTCGTGCTGCAATCGGGCACGCAGATCATCCGCGAGCTCACCGCGGCGGAGTTTCAACGGGCCCAGGCCGTGCAGGTACGCCTGCTCACCGGCCAGCTCCTCGCCTTCTACGGACTCGCCGTCCTCCTCCTGCGCGCCATCTGGATCAAGTCCGGCCCCGCGATGGCCGACGCCCATATCCCCGCCAGCGAACGCTGAGCAACGCCACCGCGGGTCCGGGGCGCCACTTGCCAAGTGGCGCTCCAGTGCGCCCGACAATCCCCTTCGCGCCAGAGCGCGCGCGCGTGTGTTACCCCAGCCGGGCGGCCACTGGCGTCTAGAGAAACAGCACCAGGCTGACGCCCATCACCGCCATGCCGCCCACCAGGCCGCCGATGGCCAGATGGTGTTCGCCATACTCCTCCGCAGTCGGGAGGAGTTCATCGAGCGAGATGTAGACCATGATCCCGGCGATCAGCGCGAACACGATCCCGAACGTCGCGGGGGTGAAAAAGCTGCTCAGCAGAAAGAAACCCACCAGCGCCCCGATCGGCTCTGCGAGGCCCGAGGCAAACGAGTACAAAAACGCACGCTTGTGGCTGCGCGTCGCAAAGTAGATGGGCACGGACACCGCGATGCCCTCGGGGATGTTGTGGATCGCAATCGCGCCCGCGATGCTCACGCCCATCCGTGGGTCGTGCAGCGCGCCGATGAAGGTCGCCATCCCCTCGGGAAAGTTGTGGATGCTGATCGCCAGCGCCGAAAACACGCCCATCCGCATCAGCCGCTTCGCATCGTGGGCCTGGCTCGCCCGCGGATGCGCCAGATTTTTCATCTCGTGCGGATTCTCGTACGACGGCACCAGCCGGTCGATCAACGCGATCAGGCCGATGCCCGCGAAAAACGCGCCGAGGGCGATCCAGTTGCCCGTCTTCACATCGTAAATCGTCGTCAGCGACGCGCGCGACTTTGCCAGAATCTCGACCAGCGAGACGTAGATCATCACGCCCGCCGAAAACCCGAGCGAGATCGCCAGGAACTTCGGGTTAAACTTCCTCGACATCAGCGCCATCAAGCTGCCGATGCCGGTCGAGAGACCTGCGAAAAGCGTCAGGCCGAAAGCGTAGAGGAGAGCGGGCGTATCGAATTGCATGCGCAGTGGACGCCTCGCCCGAGCGTCCGACGCGGTCGTCGGACGTGGTGCAAGGCGTCAAAGCCCTTAGCAGGCGGACGCCCGAAAGAAAGGCGGGATTTCGTCGCCGGCCCGTTTTCGCGCCTGCGTCGCTTGAGCCGCCGAGGCGCAGAGGGCCGGCGCCCCCGGAATTTCTCAGCGCCTCCGCGCGCGACGGTTGGCCTGGGCCCGTACTAAAAGCCCTTGGGTTTCGTCGGCGACCAGTGGGTTTGGATGATCTGCCACTTCCCTGCGGTCCGGCGGTACACTTCAGTACAATTCCACCGGTACTCCGTGTCCTGCATATCGGCCGACACAAAATTGAAGGTCAGTACAGCCGCATCGCCGGCCAACTGCACCAAGGGGTTTCGCATATCGAACCACTTGGACTTAATCTTTCCTCTGGCTGCCTCGTAGTAGGCAGTCAGGGCGTCGAGCCCATCGAGCCGTCGCTCCAATGACGGGTCGAAATACAC
>MWDT01000321.1 GCA_002070825.1 Verrucomicrobia bacterium ADurb.Bin122 | reverse complement strand
GATCGCCGACCTCCGACTCGCCTTTCGCACCCTCGTCAAAGCCCCCGGCTTCACCTGCATCGCCGTGCTCACCCTAGCCCTCGGCATCGGCCTGAGCACCTCCGCCTTCAGCCTCACCAACGTCCTGCTCTTCCGATCCCTCCCGTACCCGGAGAGCGATCGGCTCGTCCGCATCTTCGGCACCACGTCCCAGGCCGACACCAACTCCCTCGCTCCGGCCAACGCCATCGATATCCGCGCCGCCCTCACCTCCTTCTCGCAGGTCGGCCTCTACTCCTACGACTCGCTCTCACTCGCCGAGCCGGACCAGCCCGCAGTCCAGATCAACGCCGTCAATTTCAGCGCCAACTTCTTCAACCTCCTCGGCGTCGTCCCCCTGCACGGCCGTCTCTTTGCGCCCGATGAAGACCAGCCCGGCCGCGACGGCGTCGTCGTCCTCACCCACCGGATGTGGACGCGCCGCTTTGCCTCCGACCCGCAAGTCCTCGGCCGCACCCTTCGCATCAACGGCGAAAACGCCACCGTCATCGGCGTCCTCCCGGAAACCTTCGCCGCGCCCCTCGTCTGGGGCCCCTGCGACATCGTCCGCCCCCTCACCCAGCAAACCATTTTTTCCACCCAGCGGACCAACGCGTGGATGAACATCGTCGGCCGCCTCAAGCCCGGCACCACCCTCGAACAAGCCCACATCGAACTCGGCACCATCGCCGCGCGCCTCGCCAAGGACTACCCCAAGGAAAATGCAGGCAACGGCCTCCGCGCCGTCTCCCTGCACGACTCCAACATGGACCGCATCAGCCGCCTCATCCTCTGGATGATGCCCGTGCTCTCCACGCTCGTCCTCGTCATCGCCTGCGCCAACCTCGCCAACCTCCTGCTCGCGCGCTCCCTCGGCCGCAGCCGCGAGTTTGCCATCCGGTCCGCCCTCGGCGCCAGCCGCACGCAGCTCATGCGCCCCCTCCTTGCCGAAAGCGCCCTGCTCGCCATCTTCAGCGGCATCGCCGGCATACTCATCGCATTCTGGGGCGCCTCCCTCCTCGGACGACACCTCCAGATCAACGGCGAGGCCGGCTTTCAAATCCCTCTCGACGCACGCGTGCTCGGCTTCGCCGCCATCAGTGCCCTCGTCAGCGCCCTGGCCTTCGGCCTCGCCCCCGCCTGGCTCGCCTCCCGCACCTCCGCCGCCGACAGTCTCAAGGACAGCGCCCGCGGCACCACCGCCGGCCGCGCACACCACCGCATCAAACACACCCTCGTCGCCGCCGAACTCGCCTTCACCCTCGTGCTCGTCGGCGTCGCCGGCAGCTTTGCCCTCGGAGCCCGCAGCTTCACCGCCCGCGAGCTCGGCTGGCAGCCCGACGGCCTCTACTCCGGCTTCCTCGTCACCCCGTGGAACCGCTACGGCGACGACGAGAAACTGCGCACACTCCAGCGTACCCTCCTCGAACGCCTCGCCGAGATCCCCGGCGTCACCCACGCCGCCATCGCCACCAATCTGCCGATGTACGACTACTTCGGCCGCGCCAACGTCATCCCCGAAGGGCAGACCTTCACGCCCGGCCAGGAACCGCTCGCCTCGGCAATCCCCGTCTCCTCCGACTTCTTCGCCGCCCTCGGCATCCCCCTGCGCAGCGGCTCCGTCTTTCCCAAGGATCTTCGCGCCGATGCCCGTCCCATGATCGTCGTCAACCAGGCCCTCGCCCAGCGCTTCTGGCCCGGCCAGGATGCCATCGGCAAACGTCTCCGCATGACCGACCGCGACGAGCTCGCCGAAATCATCGGCGTCGTCGGCGACGTCCGCATGGCCGCCAACCTCGGCGCCCCGCAGAGCGCCCTCCAGATCTACCGCCCACTCGTCCAGTTTCCTCCGCGCTACCAGTCGATCATCCTCCGCACGGCCGTGCCCCCCGAATCCGTCACCGAGTCCGTCCGCCGCGCCGTTGCCGCCCTCGACGCCGATCTCCCCGTCGCCGGCTCCGGCTCCGTCCGCGCCAACATCCGCCAGAACATGGCCAACATAAACATCATCGTCGCCAACCTCGGCATCTTCGCCGGCATGGGCCTGCTCATCGCCATCGTCGGCCTGTACGGCGTGATCGCACACCTCACCGCGCAACGCACCCGCGACATCGGCGTGCGCATCGCCCTCGGCGCCGACTACCGAGACATCGTCGCCATGATCCTCCGCCAAGGCGCCGTGCTCTTTGGCCTCGGCATGATCTTTGGCCTGCCCGCCTACATCTTCCTCCAGGTCACCCTCGGCCGCGCCATGCCCGAGATGCCCTTCCCCGGCTACTGGCTCGGCGGCCTCATCCTCGTCTTCCTCGGGCTGGCCACGCTCGCCGCCAGCTTCATCCCCGCGCACCGCGCCGCCCAGACCACACCCCTCGTCGCCCTCCGCGCCGACTAGGCAACAAGGGGCTAGCCCTTCGCTCCTCACACACGCCATGTTTTCCGACCTCCGCTACGCACTCCACCAGCTCGTGAAGGCACCCGGCTTCTCCGCGGTCGCCATCCTGACGCTCGCGCTCGGCATCGGTGCCAACACCGCCATCTTCAGCGTCGTCGAGGGCCTCCTCCTCTCGCCGCTTCCCTACCCGGAATCCTCGCGCATCGCCCAGATCGGCCACGCCCCGCAGGCCTTCGCCACCGCCAACGCCGGCGGCGACGGCGGCACCTATCTCGACTGGAAACAATACGGCACCGCCTTCGAATCGCTCGCCGCCATCCACCAGACCGAGCTCAACCTCACCGGCGTCGACGAGCCCGCCCAACTCAGCGGCTACGCCGTCTCCGCCGATTACCTCCGCGTCTTCCGCATCAATCCCGCCATCGGCCGCGACTTCACCCCGGGCGACAACGCCGCCGGCGGCGACAACCACGTCGTCATCCTCACCCACGAAATGTGGCAGCGGCGGTTCTCCGGCGACTCCGCCATCCTCGGCAAGTCCCTCCGGCTCGACGGAAACAGCTACACCGTCATCGGCGTGCTGCCCCCACAGGTCCTCAACGCCCCGGGCATCGAGTTTCTCATCCCGGCCGCCATCGAAGGCACCGCCTGGAAACAACTCCGCAACTACAACTACGTTTGCTCCATCGTCGGCCGGCTCAAGCCCGGCGCCACCTTT
>MWDT01000320.1 GCA_002070825.1 Verrucomicrobia bacterium ADurb.Bin122 | reverse complement strand
ATAGTAGTCCACGAAGAGCGGACCGAAGTCTGCCTTCGCCAGCAGCGTCTGCCGGCTGCGCACGAAGTAGGTGCGCACTTCGAGGCCGGCGTCGGAGAGGTTGGGCGGAGTCGATTCGGGCATGGCCGCTACCGTGCGCGCCGCACGCGGCTCGGCAACAGCGGAAATCGAAACGCTCACGGCGACGTGAAAGCGTTTGCCGAGGGCTGCCCTTTCACCCAAAAGCCTTCGCCATGCGTATCCTTATCACCGGCATTTGCGGTTTCGTGGGCAGCACCCTCGCCCGCACCTTCGCGCAAAGCAGCGCCGGCCACCAGATTTTCGGTTTCGACAACTTCATCCGCCCCGGCAGCGAGACCAACCGCGCCGAGCTGAAGCGGCTCGGCGTGCGCCTCTTCCACGGCGACCTGCGCAACGCCAGCGACCTGGAGGCCCTGCCCGCCGTCGACTGGGTGATCGACGCCGCCGCCAATCCCAGCGTGCTCGCCGGCGTGGACGGCCGCACCAGCTCGCGCCAGCTCGTCGAGCACAACCTCGGCGGCACCGTCAACATGCTGGAGTTTTGCAAAGAGCACCGCGCCGGTTTCGTCCTGCTGAGCACGAGCCGCGTGTACAGCATCGCCCCGCTCGCCGCGTTGCCCGTCGAGGCGCACGAGGGCGCATTCCGCCCGACCACCGGCGCCACGTGGCCAGCCGGGCTGAGTGCCGCTGGCGTCACCGAAGCATTTGCCACGCTGGCCCCGATCTCGCTCTACGGCTCGACGAAACTCGCCAGCGAGGCGCTCGCGCTTGAGTACGGCGCCACGTTTAATCTGCCCGTCTTCGTCAACCGCTGCGGCGTGCTCGCCGGCGCCGGCCAGTTCGGCCGGGCCGACCAGGGCATCTTCGCCTACTGGCTCAACAGCCACCTGCGCCGCCGCCCGCTCAAGTACATCGGTTTCGGCGGACACGGACACCAGGTGCGCGACTGCCTGCACCCGCGCGACCTCGTGCCGTTGCTGGAAAAACAATTCGCCGCGCCCGCGCTCGCCGCGGAGGACCGCATCGTCAACGTCAGCGGTGGCGCCGCCTCCGCACGCTCGCTGCGCCAGTTGACCGACTGGTGCGATGCACGCTTCGGGGCACACGCCGTCGCGGCCGACACCACGCCGCGCCCCTTCGACATCCCGTGGATCGTGCTCGACCACGCCAAGGCCACGCGACTCTGGCAATGGCAACCGCAGACGCCCACATCCGCTATCCTCGACGAGATCGCGGCCCACGCCCAGGCGCATCCCGACTGGCTCGACCTCTCCGCACCGCTCTGAGCCGCCCGCGCCAAACACCGCTCCCACGTTTTTCATGAGTTCCACCGCCACGCCCGCCGTGCTCCCACCGCTGGCCCTGTTTTCCCTCGTCATCCCTGCGCGCGACGAAGAAGCCTCGCTGCCGCCCACGCTCCGCGCGCTCTACGCGGCGCTCACGGCCGCCGGGGTCCCGCATGAATTCGTCGTCGTCGACGACGGCAGCCGCGACCGCACCTGGGCCGTGTTGCAGGAGCTGAAGGTCGAGATTCCCACGCTCGCGCCCGTGCAAAACCCCGGACCGCACGGCTTCGGCCGCGCCGTCGTTTACGGGCTCAACCACATGCACGGCGACGCCTGCACCATCGTCATGGCCGACGCCTCCGACGCGCCCGCCGACGTCGTCAAATACTGGCGACTGCTCAACGAGGGCCACGAGTGCGTCTTCGGCAGCCGCTTCATCAAGGGCGGCCGCGTGATCGACTACCCGCGCGTGAAACTTGCCGTCAACCGCATGGCCAATTTCTTCATCCGGCTGATGTTCCGCCACGGGCTCAACGACACCACCAACGCCTTCAAGGCCTACCGCCGCACCGTCATCGACGGCTGCCGCCCGTTCCTCGCGCCGCACTTCAACCTCACCGTCGAGATTCCGCTCAAAGCCATCGTCCGCGGCTACTCGTGGGCGCTCACGCCCATTTCCTGGGAGAACCGCAAGCACGGCGTCGCCAAGCTCAAGATCAAGGAAATGGGCAGCCGGTATTTCTTCATCTGCATGTACGTGTGGCTGGAGAAGTATTTCAGTCGCGGCGACTACGCCCGGAAGTAACCTGCACTCGCCGCCGCGGCGCATGAAACTCTCCGTCATCACTGCCCTCTACAACTGCCTGCCGCTCACGCAGGCGATGCTCGCCAGCCTGCGTGCCACACTCCCGCACGGGCTCGACTACGAGATCATCCTCATCGACGACGGCAGCACCGACGGCACCCGCGAGTGGCTGGGCACGCTCGACGCCCCCGACATCCGCGTGCTCCTCAACGAGCGTAATCTCGGCTACGCCGGCGCCAACAACCGCGGCGCCGCCATCGCCCGCGGCGAGTTTCTCGCCTTGCTCAACAACGACCTCGTGCTCACGCCCGGCTGGCTGGAGCCGATGCTCCAGCTCTTCGGCCACTCCGGGCTCAACGCCGGACTCGTCGGCAACGTGCAATACGCCGTCGCCACCGGTGCGCTCGACCACGCCGGCATTTTCTTCGACGAACACGCCAAGCCGGCGCACCTGCGCACGCTGCCCGACACCCGCCGCCCGTACCACGAGGTGGCGGCCGCCACCGGCGCCTGCGTCGTCCTGCGCCGCGACGTCTTTCAACAACTCGGCGGCTTCGACGAAGTCTATCGCAACGGCGGCGAAGACGTCGACCTCTGCCTCCGGCTGCGCCGCCACGGGCTGCGAGTGTACGTGGCGCTGACCAGCGCCATCCGCCACCACGTCAGCGCCTCGGTGAACCGCAAACTGCGCGACGAGGAAAACACCTGCCGCCTCGTGCGCACCTGGCGCGACGAGATCGCCACGCTTGCCGCCCCCGCCTGGTGCCGGCATTATCTTCACGAATGCTGGGAGGCACACGCCACACCGCTCCCCGAGCTGCTCCTCGATGTCGCACACTGCCTCCGCCACCCTGAAGCGCCGCCGCCGGCGCGCATCATCGCCGCCGTGCAGGAGGTGATCGATCGCCAGCTCGCGCATTGGGAATTCGCCTTTGCCGGTAAACCCGGCCTCCCCGTCGGCCACCCCCACGCCATCAGCATCATCTGAACCCCCATGATCCTCACCCCGATCACCACC